>DASWMA010000241.1:0-9200 GCA_036399995.1 Longimicrobium sp.
GGGCACTGGGCACTGGGCACTGGGCACTGGGCACTGGCACTTGAACGCGGGCACCAGGAACGAACCGAGGCGCAGATGAGTGCATCGCTGGCAGGACACACCATCGGGGTGCTGGGGCTGGCCCGCAGCGGCCTGGCCGCGGCGAAGCTCGCGCTCGCCCGCGGTGCGCGCGTGTACGCCAGCGACGCCAGCGACACCCCCCAGACCCGCCGCGCCGCCGAGCAGATCAATGCCCTGCACGGCCTGGCCGAGGTGGGCCGCCACGACCTGCGCAAGCTGGCGCGCTGCGAAAAGATCGTCCTGTCGCCGGGGATCCCGCCCAGCGCGGCCGTGCTGCGCGCCCCCGAGATCGCCCACGTGCCGGTGATCCCCGAGATCGAGTTCGCCTTCGGCCTGCTGGAGTGCCCGGTGATCGCCATCACGGGGACCAACGGGAAGACCACCGTCACCTCCCTGGTGGGCCACCTGCTGCACGAGCACGGCGAAGACGCGGCCGTGGGCGGCAACATCGGCACCGCGCTCAGCGAGCTGGTGCTGCGCGAGCCGCAGCCGCGTGTCGCCGTCGTCGAGACCAGCTCCTTCCAGCTGGGCGGGATCCGCGAGTTCAACCCGCGCATCGGGGTGCTCACCAACCTGGCCCCCGACCACCTCGACTGGTATACCAGCGTCGACAGCTACTACGCCGACAAGGCGCACCTCTTCCGCAACGCCACCGGCGAGAGCCGCTGGGTGCTGAACGGTGAAGACGACAAGGCCCGCGACCTTCCCGGCAGCGCGCCGGGGACGCGCTACTACTTCCGCGTGGAGAGCGCGCCGGCGCCGGGCGAGCTGGGCGGGTTCGTGGACGGCGACGGGTGGCTGGTGCTGCGGCTGGAGGCCGGGCGCGACGAGCGCGTGCTTCCCGCCGAGCAGCTGCGCATCCTGGGGCCGCACAACGTCGCCAACGCGCTGGCCGCCTCGATCGCCGCGCGGCTGGCGGGCGCCTCGGTGCAGTCGATCGCGCGCGGGCTCAAGACCTTCGAGGCGCCGCCGCACCGGCTGCAGCCCGTGGCCGAAGCGGGCGGCGTGCTCTGGATCAACGACAGCAAGGCCACCAACATCGCGTCCACGCGCGTGGCCGTGCGCAGCATGACGCGCCCCACCATCCTCCTGCTGGGCGGCCGGCACAAGGGCGAGCCCTACTCCGAGCTGCTGGGCGACCTGGGGCGGGTGCGCGCCATCCTGGCCTACGGCGAGGCGGGGGCGATCATCGAGGGCGACCTGGAGGGGAAGGCGCCGGTGGAGCGCGTCCACGGCGGCTTCGACGACGTGGTGCGGCGCGCGCGCGAGATCGCGCGGCCGGGCGACGCGGTGCTCCTGTCGCCAGCGTGCAGCAGCTTCGACATGTTCGACAACTACGAAGAGCGCGGGAAGCGCTTCGCCGAGCTGGTGGGCGGCGCCGCGCCGGCCATGGCGGAGGCGGCGGCATGACCGGGCTCGCGCTGCTCCGGCGGAAGCCCGCGGGCGGCACGGCGGTGCTGCAGCCCGTGGTGCCCCCGCGCGAGCGGACGCGCCGGCAGGCCGAGGCCGCGCCGGCCGACGCGGTGCAGGCCGACACCTGGGAGTCGCGCGTGCTGGTGGGGCTCACCCTGGTGGCGTTCTGCTTCGGGGTGATCCAGATGTACAGCGCCAGCGCCTTCCTGGCGCGCTCGGAGGGGCTGCCGGGGCACCACTTCGCGCTCAACCAGCTGATCGGCGCGGTGATCGGCGGGGTGATGGCGGCCGTGCTCTCGCGCGTGGACTACCGCCGCTTCCGGCTGTGGGCGTGGCCGATGCTGGTGGTGATCGGGGTGATGCTGCTGGTGATCGTGCTGCCGGGCACCGAATCGATCGCGCCGCGGATCAACGGCGCGCGGCGCTGGCTGAACCTGGGGGTGAGCTTCCAGCCCAGCGAGTTCGCCAAGATCGCGCTGATCGCCTGGACGGCGGCGCTGGCGGTGAAGAAGCAGGACCGGCTGCACTCGCTCAGCAAGGGGCTCCTCCCCTTCCTGGTCGTCTGGCTCCCGATCGTGGCGCTGGTGCTGGCCGAGCCCAACATGAGCGCGGCGCTCCTGCTGATCCTCCTTTCCGCGCTGGTGCTGTTCGCGGGCGGGGCGCGGATCGGGCACTTCATCTTCTTCGGCCTGCTGGCGGTGCCGGTGCTCTGGCACCAGATCGCCGGCGCCGGCTACCGGATGCGCCGCATCGTCGCCTTCCTCGACCCCACGGCCGACACCGAGGGGGTGAGCTACCAGATCTACCAGAGCCTGATCGCCGTCGGGTCCGGCGGGCTGGGCGGGGTGGGCTTCGGCGACAGCCGGCAGAAGTTCGGCTTCCTCCCCGAGCCCCACAACGACTTCCTCTTCGCGATGATCGCCGAAGAGTGGGGGCTGCTGGGGATCCTGCTGGTGGTGGCGATCTTCGGCGGGTTCCTGTGGGTGGGCTACCGCATCGCGGCCCGCGCGCCCGACCGCTTCGGCTACCTGCTGGCGGTGGGGATGGCCAACCTGATCTCGGTCTCGGGGTTCCTGCACATGGGCGTGGCGCTGTCGCTGCTGCCGACGACGGGTGTGGCGCTCCCCTTCATGAGCTACGGGCGCAGCGCCCTGCTGGCGCAGTTCTGCGCGGTGGGGATCCTGCTGAGCGTGGCACGCTCCTCACGGAAGGCGGCCGCATGAGCGCGCGCATCCTGTTCGCCGGCGGCGGCACGGGCGGGCACCTGTACCCCGCGCTGAACCTGGGCGACGCGGTGAAGCGCGCCGACCCGGCCGCCGAGACCTTCTTCGTGGGGGCGCAGCGGGGGGTGGAGAGCCGCGTCCTTCCCGAGAAGGGCGTTCAGCACCAGCTGCTGCCGCTGGAGCCGATCCGCCGCGCGCGGCCGTGGGAGAACTGGAAGCAGTTCCCGGCGATGATGGGGGCGTGGGGAAAGCTGCGCACCATCTTCCGCGACTTCCGCCCGCAGGTGGCGGTGGGCACGGGCGGATACGCCAGCGGCCCGGCGGTGATGTACGCGCTGCTGCGCGGGATCCCGATCGCGCTGCAGGAGCAGAACTCGTATCCGGGCTTCGTCACGCGCAAGCTGGCGGGGCGGGCGCGGCAGCTCCACCTGGCGTTCCCCGAGGCGCGGAAGTACCTGAAGCCCGGGCCGCGCACCGAGATCTTCGAGTACGGCAACCCGATCACCCCGCCCGACTTCGACGTGGACCGCGCCGCGGCGCGCGCGCGCTTCGGGCTGGGGAGCGGCACGGTGTGCCTGGTGGTGGGCGGAAGCCAGGGCGCGCGCGCGGTGAACGAGGCGCTGCTCTCCGACCTGCGCGGCGTGGCCGAGAAGCGGCTGCCGCCGCCGCCGCCGGGGTTCGAGATCCTGTGGGCGACGGGGACGGGGAACTTCGACGCGATCCAGGCCAAGCTGGGCGAGATCGGGCGGGTGGGCTGGGTGAAGCCGGTGGCCTACATCCAGGACATGCCCGGCGCGCTGGCCAGCGCCGACTTCGCCATCAGCCGCGCGGGTGCGATGTCGCTGGCCGAGCTGTGCGCCTGGGGCATTCCGGCGATCCTCGTCCCCCTGCCGACGGCCGCGGCCAACCACCAGCACCACAACGCGGTGGCGCTGGCCGACGCGGGCGCCGCGCTGCTGGTGCCCGAGGCCGAGCTGGGGCAGGGCCGCCTGTGGGGCGAGATGATGAAGCTGGCCGCCAACCCCGCCGCCCGCGCCGAGGTGGCCGCGAAGGCGAAGGAGCGCGGCAAGCCCGACGCGGCCGACCGGATCGCGGCGGAGCTGCTGCGGCTGGTGAACGGCAGTGCCTAGTGCCCAGTGCCTAGTGCCCAGTGCCCAGTGCCCAGTGCCCAGACGCGGGTGCTGAGTGCTGAGGATCGGGTGGGCGGCTGACTTGGCCCGGGCGGTTGAAACCGCGGCAACAACTACACGAAGTCCGCCTTCGCGGACTACAGGGTGGGGTGAGGGAGGCGGTGCAGTCGCGCGCATTCAGGCTCCGAGAAGGCGCGGCAGGCAGGGATTCGTGCAGGATCCCGCCCCCCCAACCTCTCCGGTACGGGAGAGGTGGACGGCCTGAGCCGGCCGGAGAGGGCGCGCCGCGCCGCGGAGTGACGGATCGTCGGGATGAAGAGTCCCGCTGTGGGGTCCCCGGTGGCGCAGTGACGGGTGGTAGACGGGTGGTGGTTGGGAGACGGGCCGCCGGGGGCCCACGGCCGGAAAACGCACTGGCGCACTCACGCACTCGCGCACCTGTTGTTCCTGGGCACTGGGCACTGGGAACTGGGCACTCACTGGAGTCGAACGCTAGCATCGTGACCGAACTCGATCTCGTGGAACTGGCCCGGAGCGGCCCGGTGCACTTCGTCGGCATCGGCGGGGCGGGGATGGCCCCGCTCGCCGAGATGCTGCTGCTGGCCGGCGGCAAGGTGACGGGATGCCAGGACCACCTGAACGCCTCCGCGCGCCTCCTGCGCCGCCATGGCGCCCAGGTGCTCGAGGGTCACGATCCCGCGCACGTGGCCGACGCGGTAGCCGTGGTGATGACCGCCGCCGTCCCCGACGACCACCCCGAGATCGCCGCCGCGCGGGCGCGCGGCATTCCGGTGCTCAAGCGGGCCGCGGCGCTGGGCGGCATCGTCAACCGGGGCACCGTCATCGGCATCGCGGGGACGCACGGGAAGACCACGACCACCACGCTCACCACCACCGTCCTTGCCGCCGCCGGGCTCGACCCCACCGGCTTCGTGGGCGCGCACGTCCCCGCCTGGGGCGGCAACCTGCGCCGCGGCGGCGACAGCGTGTACGTGGTGGAAGCCGACGAGTACGACCGCTCGTTCCACCAGCTCCGCCCCACCGTGGCCGTCGTGACCACGCTGGAGGCCGACCACCTGGACATCTACGGCTCGCTCGAGGCGGTGGAGGAGAGCTTCCTGACCTACGTGGAGAGCGTCCCCGACGACGGGTTGATCGCCTGCTGCGCCGACGACCACGGCGCCTCCCGCCTCGCCAACCTCCTGCGCGGCGGGCCCGAGCGGGTGATGACCTACGGGCTGAACGCCGGGTCGATGCTCCGCGCTGAGGACGTCGTCTCGGACGGCGCGGCCACGCGCTTCACCGTGCGCGAGCGGGGGAAGGTGCTGGGGACGGCGCGGATCGCCGCGCCGGGGCTGCACAACGTGCGCAACGCGCTGGCCGCGGTCGCCGTCGCCCGCCGCTTCGACGTGGAGTGGGCGAAGATCGAGCGGGGGCTGGCGGACTACAGGGGGATCGACCGGCGCTTCGAGCGGGTGGGCGAGGCCGGCGGGGTGCTGTTCGTGGACGACTACGCGCATCATCCGACGGAGGTCGAGGCCACGCTCACCGCCGCGCGCGCCGCGCACCCCGGGCGCCGCCTGGTGGCCGTCTTCCAGCCGCACCTGTACTCGCGCACCCGCGACTTCGCGGGCGAGTTCGGACGGGCGCTGGCCGCCGCCGACGTGGTGTTCCTGACCGACGTCTACGCCGCGCGCGAAAAGCCGATCGAGGGCGTGACGGGGGTGATGATCGCCGATCCCGCGCGCGAGGCGGGCGCGGACGTCCGCTACGTTCCCGACCGCGCCGGCATCGTGGACGCGGTCACGCAGGAGCTGCGCGCGGGCGACCTGTGCCTGACCATGGGCGCCGGCAACCTGGACGAGGCCAGCCGCGAGCTGCTGAAGCTGCTGGAGCAGCCGGCGGGGGCGGGGCGATGAAGCGCCGCACCGCGGTCCTGCTCGGGGTGACCGCGCTCGTAGGCGGACTGTCAGCGGCCTGGCCGTACTGGGGCCCGCCGCTGGGGCAGCGGATCGACTGGTTCGGCGCGGAGCGCGTGGAGGTGGCGGGCGCGCGGCTCCTTCCCCCGCACGAGGTGCTGCAGGCCAGCGGCGTGCGCGTGGGCACCAACGTCTGGGCCGACCCGGCGCCCTTCGTGGCCGCGTTGCGCAGGCACCCGGCGGTGGCGAGCGCCGAGGTGGTGCGGGTGTGGCCCCGCGCGCTGCGCATCCGCGTGGTGGAGAAGCGCCCCGCCGCCCTGGTGCAGGCCGGCGTGCTGAGCCCCGCCACCGCCGACGGCGAGGTGCTGCGGGTGGACGCGGCGCGCGCCGGGCTCGACCTGCCCCTCTTCACCGCGCGGGTGAGCGTGGACGCCCGCCGCCGCATCGCCGACCCCGCCGCCCGCGCGGCGCTGGCCGAGACGGCGCGGCTGACGGAGCTGGAGCCGGGGCTGATGGCCCGCGTGAGCGAGGTGCGCCCGCTGTCGCGCACCGAGACGCGCTTCGTCCTCTCGCGCCCCGCCGCCGACGTGCTGGTGCGCGACGGGATCGGCCCCGCGGCGCTGGTGCGCCTGCGCGCCGCGCTCGACGACGTGGCCGCCCGCGCCGCCACGGATACGACCGGCGCGCGGCCGGTGGTGGACGCCCGCTTCGACGACCAGATCGTCGTGCGGCGGAAGATCTAGTTCGGCAGACCCGGATTCGGCACCTTCGCCCCTCGCACCTTCGCACCCGTCGGATGCGCCCAACCGTCGTTGCAGGCCTGGACATCGGCTCCAGCAAGACCGCCGTCGTGATCGCCGAGGTCGACGGCGAGGCCGGGCCGCGCGCACAGGTGAAGATCCTGGGCGTGGGCCAGGCGCGCACCACGGGGATCCGCCGCGAGATCGTCACCGACATCGAGGCCACCACCGAGGCGGTGCGCAAGGCGGTGAAGGAGGCCGAGCTGATGGCGGGGGTGAAGGTCGACCGCCTCCACACCGGGATCGCCGGCGAGCACATCCATGCCTGGCCCTCCAACGGCGTCGTCGCCGTCGGCCGCCAGCAGGGCTCGCGCGACCAGGAGGTGAGCCCCGGCGACGTGGAGCGCGTGAACGAGGTGGCGCGCGCCGTCCCCATCCCCGCCGACCGCGAGCTGATCCACGCGATCCCGCAGGAATACATCGTGGACGCGCAGGGCGGGATCAGCGACCCCGTGGGGATGGCGGCCATGCGGCTGGAAGCCGAGGTCTTCATCGTGACCGGCTCCGCATCCGCCGCGCAGAACATCCGCAAGTCGGTGACGCGCGCGGGCTACAACGTGGCCGAGCTGGTGCTGGAGCCCATCGCCTCGTCCCTCGCCGTGATGAGCGACGACGAGAAGGAGATCGGCACGGCGCTGATCGAGCTGGGCGGGGGGACCACCGACGTGGCGGTGTTCCACGAGCGGAAGATCCGGCACCTGGCCTCGCTCCCCTGGGGCGGATCGACGGTGACCAACGACATCGCCAAGGGGCTGTCGCTTCCCTACGCCGAGGCGCAGCGGAGCAAGGAGCGCTGGGCCAGCGCCATGGCCGAGCTGGTGAACCCGAACGACACCTTCGAGATCCCCGGGCCGGCGCAGGGGCAGAGCCGCCACGTGGCGCGCGAGCTGGTGGCGCACATCGTGGAGCAGCGCCTCGACGAGATCTTCGGGCTGGTGGCGGCGGAGCTGGAACGGAGCGGTTTGAGCCGTCAGCTGGGGGGCGGAATCGTGCTCACCGGGGGCGGCGCGAGCCTGGCGGGAATCGTGGAGCTGGCCGAGCGCAGCTTTGCCGCGCCGGTGCGCGTCGGAGTGCCCGGCGACGGCCTTGGCGGCCTTGCGGATTCGGTGCGCCGGCCCAAGTTTGCTACGGCCGCAGGGCTCGCCATCTACGGCTCCCGCCGACTCCTCAACGACAACCCCGAAGGCGCCGCTTCCGGAGCATCCGTTTCCGGCGCCGTACGGCGATTGAAGGACTGGCTCGCGGACTTCTTCTGAGGTCCAAGTGCCCGGGACACGTGCATACCTGAACCTACCGGCGGAGACCTCCCACGCGACCGGAGGAGCGAACCCAAGATGATCTTCGAGTACGAAGAGACCCTGCCCCAGAACGCCCGCATGAAGGTGGTGGGGGTGGGCGGCGGCGGCGGCAACGCGGTCGACAGGATGATCGAGGAGGACCTGGAGGGAGTCGAGTTCATCTCGGTGAACACCGACGCCCAGGTGCTCAAGAAGAGCAAGGCACCGGTCAAGATCCAGATCGGCCAGAAGCTCACGCGCGGCCTGGGCGCCGGCGCCCGCCCCGAGATCGGGCGGCAGGCGCTGGAAGAGAACCGCGACGACATGCGCAAGGCGCTCGAAGGCGCCGACCTGGTGTTCATCACCGCCGGCATGGGCGGGGGAACGGGCACCGGGGCCGCGCCCGTGATCGCCGAGATGGCGCGCGAGATGGGGGCGCTCACCATCGCCATCGTCACCAAGCCCTTCCTGTTCGAGGGGAAGAAGCGGATGCGCCAGGCCGAAGAGGGCCTGAGCGAGCTGAAGCGCTCGGCCGACACCATGATCGTGGTGCCGAACGAGCGGCTCCTTTCCGTGGTCGGCAAGGGGACGAGCTTCCGTGACGCGCTGAAGAAGGCCGACGAGGTGCTGCTGCACGCCACGCAGGGCATCTCCGACCTGATCCGCGTGACCGGCGAGGTGAACGTCGACTTCGCCGACGTGCGGACGATCATGTCGAACCGTGGCGCGGCGCTGATGGGCACCGGCTTCGGGCGCGGCGAGAACCGTTCGGTGGAGGCGGCGCAGGAGGCGATCAGCTCGCCGCTCCTCGACAACATCTCCATCAGCGGCGCGGCGGGTGTGCTGATCAACATCACCGGCGGGATGGACCTGGCGATCGACGAGGTCACCACCATCTCCTCGATCATCCAGGAAGCGGCGGGCGACGAGGCCGAGATCATCTTCGGCGCGGTGCACGACAGCTCGATGAAGGAGGAGGTGCGGGTGACGGTGATCGCCACGGGCTTCGAGAAGACCGAGCCGATCTTCGAGCGGCACGACAACGTGATCCGCGCCGACTTCCGCAGCCCGCGCACCGACGTGCGCGACGTGCGCCCGCTGACCGGCTCGCGGGTGGTGATGCCCGGCGGCGGCGACGCGCACACGCCGCCGTTCGCGCCGCGCCAGCCCGAGCGCCCGGTGGAGCGCGAGCTTTCGCCGTTCGCCCAGCGCGAGCGTGAACGCGAGCGCGAGCGGGAGGCTGCTCCGCCGCCGCCCGCGCGCGAGCCGCAGGGCACGCCGGTCACGCGGCTGCCGGTGCCGCCGCGCCAGCCCGAGCGCACGCCGCCCAGCGACCTCGAGATCCCCACCTTCATCCGCCGCCAGATGGACTGACGGC
>DASWMA010000242.1:0-2997 GCA_036399995.1 Longimicrobium sp.
TTCTTTGGTGCTGGAATCCAGAACGATGTCGGGTAACACACGCATGAAATCGCAGTTGAACAAGTCGCCGGGGATGAGAGTATGAGGTCTGCCGACGACGTTCGCGCCCGCCTCGATCTCCGCTCTTTCCACCCTTCTCACCACCATTCCGATGATCCTGCGCCGCCGCACCGCACTCGCCGCACTCGTGCTCACCTTCTGCGCGGGGGAGGGGTGGGCGCAGCAGCCCGCTGCCGCCGCGAGCCCCGACGCGTACGTGGTTCCCGCGCTCCCGCCGCCGGCCGTGATCACGCGCGACGAGTACGCCCGCCGCCGCGCCGCGCTCGCCGCGCGCATGAGCGACGGGGTGCTGGTGGTGTTCGGCGCCGCCGACCCGCCGGCCAGCTACCTCCGCTTCGCGCAGACCCCGCCGATGCAGTACCTGACCGGCGTGACGGAGCCCAGCACGGGGATGCTGATCGCCAAGCGGGGCGGGCAGGTTCGCGAGATCCTGTTCGTGCAGCCGCGCAACCCGGCCCGCGAGCTGTGGGACGGCGCGCGCATCGGGGCCGAACAGGCCGCGCGCGTCACCGGCATTGCCGCGCGGCCCATCACGGCATTCAGCGCCGCGCTCGATTCGCTGCTGAGCGGCGGAGGAACGCTGTACACCGTCTCTCAGTTCCAGGGCGAGGACGAGCAGCTGGAGGCGCGGTTCGCGCGCGGCCAGGCGGAGCGCCGCCCCGGGCTCCGGGTGGCGTCGCTCGACGAGGCGCTGTCGACGCTGCGCGCGTCCAAGTCGCCCGCCGAGCTGGACCACATCCGGCGCGCCGCGATCATCACGGCGCTGGCGCAGCGGCAGGCGATGATCTCCATCCGCCCCGGGATGAACGAGTTCGAGCTGCAGGCGGTGATCGAGGGCACCTTCCGCCGCAACGGCGCCGACCGGCCGTCGTTCGGCAGCATCGTGGGCTCGGGGCCCAACTCCACCACGCTGCACTACCGCACCGCCGACCGCTTCATGCAGCCGGGCGAGGTGGTGGTGATGGACGTGGGTGCCAGCTGGCGCGGCTACGCCGCCGACCTCACCCGCACGGTTCCGGTGAGCGGCCGCTTCAGCCCCGAGCAGCGCGCGGTGTACGAGATCGTGCTGGCGGCGCAGAAGGCCGCCGAGGCGCGGGCGCGCCCCGGCGGCAACCTGGGCGAGCTGCAGGAGATCGCCACGCGTGTGATCGCCGACGGGCTCGTGCGCCTGGGGCTGATCGAGTCGCCGCAGGCCACCTATGACTGCGATGAAGAGAAGGCGAGCGGCTGCCCGCAGGTGGAGCTCTTCTTCATGCACGGGCTGGGGCACGGGATCGGGCTGGAGGTGCACGACCCCGAGGTGTCGTACCCGCCGTACGGCGGGCGCTTCACGCGGGGGAGCGCGTTCACCATCGAGCCCGGCATCTACGTGCGCGGCGACGTGCTCGACTACCTTCCCGACACCCCGCGCAACCGCGCGCTGCGGGCAAAGCTGGGCCCGGTGGTGCGGCGCTACGCCAACATCGGCGTGCGGATCGAGGACGACTACTTCGTCACCGACACCGGGGTGGAGCGGATCACCGTGGGCGCGCCTCGCGAGGTGGCCGAGATCGAGGCGCTGACGGCGCAGCAGGGAACGTGGAACGCCGAGCGGCGCCCGGCGATCGTGGAGTGGTACCGTGCGGGCGAGGCGACGCCGTAACACGGCCTCGCGGGCACAGAACGCGGCGGCGCACTCGTTCCCGGAATGCTTTCCCGGCGGGCGAGTGCTGCTCCCCGCAAGGGCCAGCCGCCGTTGACCAGCCACACCGTCTTTCGTTTAATCTCAGAACCCCGGTGGTGGAGTGGTACCGCGCGGGGGCGGCCGCGCCTTGACGGCGCGACCGGCCGGAGGGGATCACGGCGGCGGGGCGGCCGACCCGCCCTCGCTCGGTTCTGGCTGCGGTGCCGGGGGATAGGTCGGCGGAGCCGTCGTGCCGATGACATGCCCGGCGAGCCCCCCGGCGGCTGCTCCGATCGCGCCGTAGACGGCGAACCCGATGTCGCACGACATCAGGCTGGTATCGCGGCAGTAGTCATCCTGGTATCCCGTGAGGTAGTACCCCAGGACCCCCACGGCCAGCCCCGCGAGCGCGCCGATCGCGCGGTACCGCGCCACCGGCCTTCGCGCCCCCCGGGCCGATGCCACGACCCGGACGGACGGCGCCGCCGCGTCCAGCATCTCCCCGTGCGGCCGGGGCAGCACGGGCGTGGCGGCAGCCGTCGTCTGCATGGCCTGTGGCAGCAGGAGCACGCGCGGCGCGCTGACCGCCGGTTCGATCCTGCGTTGCGCACCCGCGGGCGCGGCGGCGAGGCCGGCGAGCAGCAGGCCAAAGACGGCGATCTTGAGCATTCATCCCTCGCGTGCCATCGAGTTCGGCTGGCTGGCGGCGCATCCCCACCCGGCGCCCGGCTGCCGGGTGCGGCGTCGTCAGCGGTGTCCGCATGGATGGACGATGCAATTCCACCGCCTGCGTCCGATTCCAGGCTGATCGTTGTCGCGTGGCTTTCGGTCTTCGCCTGCGGTAGCGCCTCCACGCACGCGTCACGCGAGCCCCGTTCGCGTCACGGAGGACAACCGTCGGTATCGGTGCAGACGTTGCACGACGGGTTGCACGTCGGCCTCCACGTCGGCGGGCAGCAGTACGTGGGCCCCACGCACGTCCCTACCGTGGGGCAGCCCTCGCAGGTGCCGAACAAGCTGAACCACCCTCCGCCGTCACACTCGGTGCTTTCCGGGTCCCGGTTCCAGCGCCCGTGTACGGTGCCACCCGGCACGGGCAGCGTTCCAGGCACGAACGAATCCACCTGCAGTGCGGCGATGTCCAGCTTCAACTTGCGCATCGGTTCTCATGGGTTCGCGGTGATGCCGACGGGATCGGCGGAAGCGCAGCGGCGCGCCTCCAGCAACGATGCGGAGTTGCAGAGACGTCGCGCGACTGGTTTCATGTGAATGGC
>DASWMA010000243.1:0-4163 GCA_036399995.1 Longimicrobium sp.
CGGTCCGCGCAGCAGCCGACGTTCGCCGCGCGCTTCCGCATCGACCCCGGCCTCGCCGCGGCCATCGAGCGGGCGGCCGCCAGGGAACGGGTGGACCCCGAGCTGGCGTTCCGGCTGGTGTACACCGAGAGCCGCTTCGACGAGCGGAAGACGGGGCCGGGCGGGATCGGGCTCACGCAGATCATCCTGCCCACCGCGCGCTCGCTGCAGCCGGGCGTCACCCGCCGCGAGCTGATGCAGCGCGACACCAACCTGCGGCTGGGGCTGCGCTACCTGAACCGCATGCTCGCCCGCTACGACGGCAACGTCGTCCGTGCCGTGCAGGCCTATTACCAGGGTCCGCGTCAGCTCGAGCGTGAAGGCCTGCGGCGCGACACCCGAACCTACTCCGAGCAGCTGCTGGGGCCCATGTTCGGCCTTGGCCTCTACCAGGGCCGGCCGGTGCATCGCGGCAGACCCACGACCTGAGCGCGCAGACGGGGACCGGGAGACGCGGAGGAGGCCAACGGGCCTTCTCTGTTTCTCTCTGCTCCTCTGCTGCTCTGCGTGAGCCAGAAAGAAGCCCGCCCGGGGATCCCGGCGGGCTTTTCCATTCTTTGATCACCCAGGTCAGACGCTTCCCTTGCGGCTGAAATCTCCAGCGGGTGGACGATCCGGACTGAAGCGTCCGATTGAGAGCGGGTGACGTTCAGATGGCATGGAGCGCACCAAAGCCAACTTGTCCTTTTTGTCTTACCTTTCATTACTTTGTACACTTGCAAGCTGATTGCGCATGGTTCAGGCACTTACATTGCAAGTGTCCAGAAATGGTATCCCCGCCCTCGCGCCAACCTTGGCAGGCGAAAGGGTATGATGACGACCGTTGCCATCATCGCGACTGTTGTGATCGCCGCGGTGGAAGTTACCCGACTGGTTCTGGATGTCCGTTCCCGCAAAAGAACCAGGAACGAGTGAGTGGAAAAGCAGAAGCCCGCCCGGGCATCCGGGCGGGCTTCGCGCATCCGTCTTTCGATCGACCGACAGACGATCAGGTCTGGAAGCCCGACACCAGCTCGCGCATCCGCTCGGCGGCGTGCAGCAGCTCCATGCTGCTGGCGCTCATCTCCTGCGTGGCGGCCGACTGCTCTTCGGCGGCGGCGCTCACCTCTTCGGCGCTGGCGGCGTGGCTCTCGCTGGTGCCGCTCACCTCGGTCACGGCCAGCTCCACGCCTTCCATCGCGGCCGAGTTGCGCTGCACCGCGTCTTCCACCTGCCCCGCCGCAAGCCGCACCCCGTCCACCGCCGCCAGGATCTGCTCCAGCGCCGAGTCGGCGCCCTTGGACACGTGCTCCACGTCCGCCACCTTCTCCTGCCCGCGGCTCATGGTGCCCACCACGCCTTCGATGCGGCTGCGGATGGCGTGCACGTTCTGCGCGACCTCCTGCGCCGCCCGCGCCGAGCCCTCGGCCAGCTTCCGCACCTCCTCGGCCACCACCGCGAAGCCGCGGCCGTGCTCGCCGGCGCGCGCCGCCTCGATGGCGGCGTTCAGCGCCAGCAGGTTGGTCTGCCTTGCGATGCCGGTGATGGTCTCCACGAAGCGGTCGATCTGCAGCGAGGTCTGCTCCAGCTCGGTCACCTGGTTGGCGCTGGCCTGCACCACGTCGCGGATCTCCACCAGCCGGGCCAGCGCGGTGCCCACCTCCTGCCGGCTCCGCGTGGCCACCTCGAAGATCTGCTGCGTAAGCGAGCCCACCATCCGCGACGCGTTGGAGATCTCCTGCGCGCGCTGCTTCATCTCGTCGAGCGCCTCCTGCGTGGCCTGCAGCCCCTGGCTCTGCGTCTCGGCGCCGCTGGCGATCCCCACCATGGCGGTGGCCACCTCGCCGCTGCTGGCCGCCACCTCTTCGCTGATGCTGGACAGGTCGCTGGCGAAGGTGCTGATCCGCTCGGCGGTGTTCACCGTCTCGCCCACGATGGTGCGCAGCTGCACCGCCATCCCGCTGAAGGCGCCGGCCAGCGAGGCGAACTCGCCGGTCATGTTGCCGTTCAGGCTCACCCGCAGGTCGCCCTGCCCCAGCCGGTCGGCGGCGGTCACCAGCTCGTGCAGGGGGCGGGTGATGCCGCGGATGGTGCTGAACACCAGCGCCGCGGCGATCAGCGCGGCCACGATGCCGATGGCCACCAGCAGCAGCTCGGTGTTGCGCGCCTGCGTCTTCAGCTGCGCGCTGGCGGCGGCCACCTTCTCGGCCTGCGCCGAGCTGATCTTGCGGATCTCCTTCTGCAGCTCCTGCGTCTGGGGGCGAATGGCGGTCACCCGCGCCAGCGCGCCGGCCCCGTCGCCGATGTCGCGCTGCGCGTGGGCCAGGGCGTACTCCACCTCGATCCTCGAGTGGAGCCCCTCCACCTTCACGATCTCCTGCTGCTCGGCGGGGGTCAGGTCCTTGAGGTCCTTGTACTGCCGCCGCTGCTCGTGGCTCTGCTGGCCGTAGTCGGCGAACTGCTGCGCGATCTGCGGGCTGGGCGACACCAGGTAGCGCTCGCCGGCCGTGATCTGGTTGAGGATCAGCGACTCGAGCGACGAGCCGATCTCGGTGGTGCGGCGCAGGCTGCCCAGCCGCTCGTCCATCCGCGAGGTGAGCCGGTCCACCGTCACCAGGCTTCCCACCGCCCCCGCCAGGATCAGGAAGACCAGGAAAGCGCCGCCGTAGGTCAGGCGGTCCCGGATCGACTGGAAGAAGCCGCCCCGGGCTGCGCGAGTGCTCATCGAGTGCTGCCCCTGTTGAGCTGAATGGTACCGTTGGATATCACGCCCACGGCGAACGCCTTCTGCAGCGGGTCGCCGTGCGCGTCGAAGCGGATGTCGCCGGTGGCACCCTGGAAGGCCGGCGCGCCGCCGTCGCGCCCCAGCGTGTTCAGGTAGCGCTGAATCCCTTCGCGGGTGGGCCCGTTGGCCCGCGCCGCGGCGGCCAGCAGCTTCACCGCGTCGTACGCCGCCGCGGCGAAGGGGTCGGGGTCGGCCCCGTAGGCCTGCCGGTACGCCTGGGCGAAGGCGCGGGCGCGCTCGCCGGCGGCGGGGTGGTACAGCAGCCCCACCAGCGTGCCGTCGAAGGCGGGCCCCTTCCCCACCAGCGGCACCAGCCCGTCGCCGCCGATGAAGCGCGCCTGCAGCCCCAGCCCGCGCGCCTGCCGGATGATCACCGCGGCGGCCGAGTCGAGCCCGGCCACGAACACCATCTGCACCCCGCGCATCTGGATGCGGCGCAGGTACGGGGTGAAGTCGGCCGTGCTCTCGCTGAACGGGTCGTACTCGGCCACCTGCCCGCCGGCCGCCACCAGCGCCGAGCGGAAGGAGCCGGCCAGCCCGCGGCCGTAGTCGTCGTTGGTGTACATCACCGCCACCCGCGGCGCCATCCCGCGCGCCGTGGCCGCCAGCGCCACCGCGTTCGCCGAGTCGGAGCTGGCGATGCGGTAGGTCCAGTCGCCCAGGCGCGACACGTCGGGGCTGGTGGCGGTGGTGGCCAGCTGCGGCAGCGTTCCCTGCACGCTGTCGGTCTGCCCGTTGTAGACCGGCGCCGCGGCGATGGTGGTGCCGGAGTTCACCGGCCCCGCCAGCGCCACCACGTCCGGATCGTTCACCAGCTCCACGGCGATGGCGATCGCCTTCTCCTTGTCGGCCCCGTCGTCCTTCGGCAGCAGCACCAGCCGCCGGCCGCCGATCCCGTTGTCGGCGTTGATCTCCCTGGCCGCCAGCTCGGCGCCGCGCTGGGTCGACACGCCGTAGTCCTGCCGCAGCGGGCCGGTGAGCGCGAAGGTGACCTGCCCTCCCTGCCCGCGGTTGCACGCGCCCAGCACGGCGGCCGCCGCGAGCGCCAGCAGGGAGCCGCGTGGCAGAACGCGTGGCCGGAGCGGAACGCCGCGGCGAGGCGAGGGGCGGGGCATCGGGTTGGGCCGGGAGCCTGGGAAGGGAGAGAGCTTCCGCATACTACGGGCGCCACAAGGGCGTTGTCAACGTCCAAGGCCCCGTCTGCGCCGCACTTGCGTGTCAGATCAACCGTTTACGTGGGGCTCCATCGATCCGGCCGCAACTCCATGGCGCGTACGACCGTTCGCCCGCGTCGCCGGGGAGTGGAAAGGGCGGTTGAAACCGCGGCAACGACCACACGAAGTCCGCCTTCGCGGACTAC
>DASWMA010000244.1:0-14415 GCA_036399995.1 Longimicrobium sp.
TCGACAGCGCCGGCGAGCGCGCCACGCTGCACGCCGCGGGGTGTGCCGGGGTGGTGGACCTGGCCGGCATCTCCACCGAGCTGGTGGTGGACGAGGGCGGCGACCCCGAGGCGGTGGTGTGGGACGTGTACGCGGCGTGCACGCTGGTGTGCGGGCTGCTGCTGGGGCGCTTGCGGCGCGCCCTGGTGCACGCCGCCGCCGTGGTGGCGCCCGGCGGCGGCGCGTGGCTGCTGGCGGGCGACACGCACGCGGGGAAGTCGACCACGTGCGTGAACCTGGTCACGGCGGGGTGGCGCTTCGTCTCCGACGACCACGGGGTGCTGTTCCGCGATGGATCGGGGCAGGTGGCGATGGAGGGGTGGCCGCGGCGCTTCCACCTGGACGAAGGGTGGGAGCACGGCGTTCCCGGCCGGCTCCGCGGCGAGGTCGACCCGCACCAGCGCTGGCCGGGGCAGTGGCTGCGCGCGGCGCCACTGGCCGGGCTCCTCTTCCCCCGCGTGGACGCGGAGCGGCCCACCGAGCTCTCCCCCCTTCCCGCCGCCGACGCGCTGGGCGCCCTGATGCGGCAGTCGCCCTGGCTGCTGGGCGACCGTGCGCGCGCTCCCGAGATCCTGGCCCTCCTCCGCTCCGTCTGCGAGCGCCCGGCGTACACCCTGCGCCTGGGGCTGGACACCTATCGCGACACCGACCGGCTGGTCGAGGTGCTTCGGCCGGTGATCGGCGGAGGGTCGTAGTCCCCACCGATCTTGCCCGGCGTGCGTGCGGGAAAATGCGCGTAGAGCCGCGGCTACAACGGCGCGCAATCGCCTCCGCGGACTTCGACCGCAGACGTCATACGCACGTCCCGCCGGCAAACCGGATGCGCGCACGAACCGTCTCCCCGCACCGCCGCCGGTAGTCCGCGAAGGCGGACTTCGTGTAGTTGTTGCAGCGATTTCAATCGCCCCTCCCAGCCGATCCCCCTCTGGACGCTTCGTCCGTTTCCATCTACCTTCCGGCTCTCGATCCATCCACCCCGCGAGCCGGAGGTCTCCCCGATGCCCACGGTCACCCCGCATGCGCCCGGCACCTTCTGCTGGCTGGACCTGGCGGCGCACGATGCCGAGGCGGCGAAGCGCTTCTACACGCAGCTGTTCGGGTGGGAGGCGGCGGACAACCGCTACGGCCCCGACGAGGGCGACGTGTACACCATGTACCGGCTGGGCGGGAAGGACGTGGCCGCGTCGTACGGGATGGACCCCAACCAGAGGATGATGGGGGTGCCGTCGGCGTGGCTGTGCTACGTGGCCGTGGACGACGCCGATGCCGCCGCCGCGCAGGCGAAGTCGCTGGGCGCCACGGTGATGGCCGACGCGTTCGACGTGATGGACTCGGGGCGGATGGCCCTGGTGCAGGACCCCGCCGGCGCCCTGATCGCCCTCTGGCAGCCGAACACGCACCTGGGGATGGGGCTGCGCGACGAGGCGGGCACCGCCGGGTGGTTCGAGCTGGCCACGAACGACACGGCGCGCGCGAAGGCGTTCTACACCGCGCTGTTCGGGTGGACCACGAGCACGATGGACACGGGGGTGGAGTACACCGTCTTCCACGGCCCCACGGGGATGGCGGGCGGGATGTACGGCATGACCGAGGAGATGGGGGAGATGCCGCCCTGCTGGCTCCCCTACTTCGTGGTGAACGGCACCGACGCGGCGCTGGAGAAGGCGAAGGAGCTGGGCGGAGGCGTGCTGCACGGCCCCATGGACATCGCCGGCGTGGGCCGGACGGCACTGCTGCAGGACGTGCAGGGCGCGATGTTCTACGTGATCACCCCGGCCGCGCCGCAGGAGAGCTGACCGCCGGTCCGGATGCCTGGACCATGCTCCTTGAACTGCGTGGGCGGCTTCGCCGCGAGCATCAGAGGGAAGGGAGTCAGGGGGAGAACGCGGTGAAGTTCCCCCTGACTCCCTTTTCTCCGATGCTCTGCGTTCATGCGGTTCGACAGCCTGCGTCCGGCCGATGCCGGGGAGACGGGGTGGACCCTGATCGCGGTCTATTCGATCTTCCCCAGCGCCCAGGCGGCGGCGCGGCGCACGCCGGGGTCGGTGTCGCGGGCCAGGAGCTGCGCCAGCGTGGGGATGGCCGACGAGTCTTCGATGCGGCCCAGCGCGCGGGCGGCGGCGCGGCGCACCCGCGGCTCGCCGTCGCCCGCCACGCGCACCAGGGCCGGGGTGGCTTCGCGCGCTTCCACGTGCCCCAGCGCCCAGGCGGCGCCGGCGCGCACCGCCGGGTCGCGGTCGCCCAGCATGTCGCTGAGCGGGGCCACCGCGCGGCGGTCGCCGGCCCAGCCCAGCCCCAGCACCGCGGCGTCGCGGCGATTGGTGTCGCCCGAGCGCAGCGCCTCGAGGAGCGCGTCGGTGCCGCCGGGCACGTTCCTGCGCCCCAGCAGCCGCGCCGACACGCGCCGCACGCAGGCGTCGGGGTCGCCCAGCCCCTCGCGCAGCGCCGCCACGTCGGCGGCGGTCGGCTCGCCCTGGCTGGCCCAGGCCAGCACGCGCAGCACGTCGTCTCCCGCGCGGGCCAGCTCGGGGGCGTCTTCGTCGTCGCCCATCCCCCACCCCCAGCCGTTCCCCAGCGACTGCACCGCCAGGATGCACAGGGCCGGCGAGGTGCCGCGCGCGGCGGCCAGCAGCTCCCGCGGGTCGGCCTGGGCCGTGGAGACCACCGCGCTGGCGGTGATCGGCGAGGCCGGCGAGGGGTCGCTGCCGCGGGAGAGGAGGGTGGCGGGGAGCGCCAGAAGGGCGAGCCCGGCCATCGCGGCGGTCCCGGCCGGGTGGCGCCGCGCGAATCGTTCGATCTTGGTCATGGCTCGTCCCTCACTCAGTTCATGGGACGGGGACGGGGATCCGGCCGCGGCTGGGGCCGGGGCTGCGGACGCGGGTCGGGCCCGTGGCCATGGCCCGCCATGGCCGCGGCCGCGGCGGCGCGGACCTGCGGGTCGGGGTCCTTGAGCATCTCGGCCAGCGCGTCGGCGGCGGCGGGGTCGCCGGTGCGGGCCAGCGCGCGCAGCGCCCCCCGCTTCACCTCGGCGTCGGCGTCGCGCAGCGCGCCGCGCAGCGCGGGGATCGACGCGGGATCCTCCATCTGCCCCAGCGCCCACACCGCGGTGCGGCGCACGTCGTGGTCGGCGTCGCGCACGGCGGCCAGCAGCGCCTCGGGGGCGCGGTCGGGCTCGATCTGCCCGATCGCCCACGCGGCCTGCGCCCGCACGGCGGGGGTGCGGTCGCGCAGCCCGGCCTCCAGCGCGGGGAGGGCGGAGGCCTGCTCGATCTGCCCCAGCGCCCACGCGGCGTGCGCCCGCACCTGCGGGTCGGCGTCGTTCTGCAGCGCGGCACCCAGCGGCGCCACGGCGGCCTCGCTCTCGATCTGCCCCAGCGCCCAGGCCGCCTGCCTGCGCACGGCCGGGTCGGCGTCGCGCAGCACGCCGGTGAGCCCGGGGACGCCCTCGGGCGCCTCGATCTGCCCCAGCGCCCACACCGCGGTGGCGCGGACCTCGGCGTCGGGGTCGCGGAGCGCGGCGGTGAGCGCCTGCGCCGCCTCGCGCGCCTCGATCTGCCCCAGCGCCCAGGCGGCCTGCTTGCGCGTGGAGGCGTCGCCGTCGCGCAGCGCGCCGGTGAGCGCCGGCACCGCGCGCCGGTCTTCGATCTGCCCCAGCGCCCACACGGCGGTGTGCCGCACCTCGGCGTCTCCGTCGCGCATGGCGCGGGTCAGCCCGTCCACCGCGGCGGGGTCTTCGATCTGCCCCAGCGCCCACGCGGCGGTGCGGCGCACCTCCACCGAGCGGTCGCCGTGCATCGCCTCCACCAGCGCGGGGACGGCGGCGCGGTCTTCGATCTGCCCCAGCGCCCACGCGGCGGTCTTGCGCACCAGGGGGTCCTGGTCGCCGCGCAGGGCGGCGATCAGCGCGGCCACCGAGCGCGGGTCTTCGAGCTGCCCCAGCGCGCGGATGGCGCTCACCCGCACCTCGAGGCTCGCGTCGCGCAGCGCGCCGGTCAGCGCGCCCACGGCACGGCTGCGGGCGCCTGCGTCGGCCTGCGCGTCGGCGCCGGTGGAAGCGGCGTTCACCACGGCGGCCACCTGCGGCGACACGCGGGCCAGCTCCTCGCGCACCTCGGCGTTCACCTGGCCGGCGGCCGCGTCGGCGGTCCCGCGCTCGTCGCGGGCATCGCGGCCGGGCTTCCCCTCGTCCTTCAGCAGCGCGCTGGCCGCGGTCCCGGTCTGCGCGGAGAGGAGCGACGGCGCGTCGCCCCAGCTTCCCCCCGCGCCGTCGGCCGCGAGCGCGGCGCCGGGCTGCGCGGGGCCCATCGCCCCCAGCACCACCACCAGGCCCAGGAGCCCGGCGGCGGTGAGCACGGCCTGCCCGCGGCGCACGCGGCCGCGCTCCACGCCGGGCTCCAGGATGGCCAGCAGGCGCCCCTCGAAGGTGGAACGCTGCGCCATGGGCAGCGCCAGCGCGGCCGGCACGCGGGCGCGGCCCACCACGCGCACCATCTCCAGCAGGTGGCCGGCATAGGTGGAGGCGCGCATCCCGCCGCGCAGCACCCAGTCGTCACAGCACTTCTCGGCCTCGGCGCGCACCTCGCGCAGGGCGATCCAGGCCAGCGGGTTGAACCAGTGCAGCGCCACGGCCACCTGCGCGACCGCCAGCGTCAGCACGTCCTTGCGCGCCACGTGCGCCAGCTCGTGCGTCAGCACCGCCTCGCGGCGCTCGGTGGGCCACTCGTCGGCGCCCTCGGGAAGGAGGACGATCGGGCGCAGCACGCCCCACGTCATCGGCATCTCGGTCCACCGGCTGCGGATCAGGCGCACGGCGGGGAGGCCGTAGGTGCGGGTGAGCCGGTCGGCCATCACCACCCACCCCTCGTCGGCCACGCGGTCGCCGCGGCGCGCCAGCCACGCCACCGTGCCCATCCCGATCAGCAGCCGCAGGACCAGCACCGACGCGCCCAGCGCCCAGACCCCCAGCAGCACGCGCATCCAGCTCACCCCGGCGAACGGCGACGGGGAGGACGGCGTCCACGCGGCCGGCGCCTGGGGCGCGGGAGCCGACGGCATCAGCGACTGCGCGGGCGCGGGCGGCGCGGCGGCCGTGCCGTGATCCCCGCGACCCGCCGGTGCCTCGGGCGCGGCGTATGTCGCCACGGCCGACGGCGCCGGGGCCCCGGGTGCCCACGCGGCGGCGGCCGGCGGCGCGGCGGCGGTGCCGAACCACGGGAGCACGGCCAGGCGGTTGGGAAGCATGGGCGTGAACGCCAGGGCGACCACGCCGGTGATGGCCACGGCCCACACCATGTGGCGGGCACTTGCCGAGGCGCGGCGCAGCAGCCGGGAGAGCATCCCGGCGGTGGCGAGAACGAGCGTGGCCTTCAGGAACAGCTCGGGAAGCACGCGGGGGGCGGCTTCGAACAGGTAGGCGATGGTGGTGGGCATCGGGCTATCTCCCCTCGTCGCGGGCGGCGTCGACCTGCGAGGCGAGGCGCTCCAGGTCGGTGGTGGTCGGGCGGGACTTGCTCATCCCCAGCAGCGCGGCGGCGGCCGCCTCGGCGCTGCCGCCGAAGAAGGTGCGCACCAGGTGCCGCAGCGCGGCGCTGCGGGCGTTCTCCTGCGCCACGGCCGGCTTGTAGAGGTAGCGCGGGCCGTCCTGGTGGTGCACCACGTGGCCCTTCTCCTCCAGCACGCGCATGGTGGCGCGCACGGCGCTGTAGCTGGGGGGATCGGGGATGCGCTCGAGGACTTCGTTCACGGTGGCCTGGCCCATGGCGTAGAGCACGTCCATGATCTGGCGCTCGCGGCGGCTGAGGTCGGCGGTAAGCTCGGGACCCATGCGGGGTCTCCCTTGCGGCGGAGGTGGGGTGATCCGACGGTGGGACTGCGACGGTGCCGGTCGGCCATTGCTGGAAATCTAGCACCGTGCTGGAATTCTAGCAGCGGACTTCCGGGACGTCAAGGATCGTGTTCAACCCGGCGTCCGGCGGGCCCTCTCCCTGGCGCTGCGCGCCTGTCCCTCCCCCAAAACAGCCTGGGGGAGGGACGGTCGTGCGCCCAGCCGCCGATCGTGCGGTTGGCGGCGCCCGCGTGGCAGGGTGTCCCGTCGACAGCCACGGGCGCTGAACGGCGCAGAAGACGATGGCCATGAGAAGCTGTCCCTGGGCAGTGCAGAAACTCACCGGCAGTCCACGATTGACTGATCCGGTAGTTGCTGTTAGATTTACGTCACTTGCCGCACGGCAAGCACACACTGGCGGCTCCGTGAGCCCTTCCTTGTCCCTCCCCGGGACGACGAGGGGCTCGTCTATGTCGGGCGTCCTGTCGAATCCCCAGGGGGACTATACAGACACCCAGAACGGAGCTCCCGAAGATGCCCTCCCAGCGCATCGATGCCCCTCCCCTCGCCGGCCCTCTTTCCTCCCCCCTTCGGGCCTGCATCTACCCCTCCCCGCAGTAAAAGCAATGTCTCACAAAAGTACCTCGGCGCTCCCTCGGAAGGAGCGGCGATCCTCGTGGGTGGACCTTGAAACGCCCCTCCAGTACCTCGGCTTTCTCACTGTCACCTTGGCGACGTCCCTCACCTCGATTGCGGTGGCGGGATTCCTTCGGTACCCACTGGTGAGCGTCGCCGCGCTGGCGATCCTCGCCGGATTCTGCCTGTTCGCATTCACCGCCTTCGTGTGGATGGCGGTGCGCCGCCGTACGGCCCTGGACGCCCTTCGTGCTGATCTCCGTTCGTCGCGAACGTAGCCTCCGCCGGGTCGTCACCGCGGCAGGCCGTCTCGTCCCCGCGGCGTTGTCGGTGGGCGCGGCGCACGTGTAGATTCGTGCGCCGCATCCGTTTGCATCCAGCCCCCTCCCCCGCCCCGATGGATCCCGCGCTCCGCCCCGTGCTGCCGGCCGAGGCCGCCGCCGCGCCCGCCGCCGCACCCAGCCACAGCGCCGTGCGCGAGTGGCTGGCGGTGGCCGCGGTGTGGACGCTGGTCGGCATCCTGGCCGCGTGCCAGACGGGGCTGGCGCACGTGTACGCCGGCGAGCCGGTGCAGTGGGGGCGGCTGATCGTGAGCTACCTGGCCGACTGGTACACCTGCGCCCTCTTCACCCCGGTGATCGTGTGGATGGTGCGCCGGTGGCCGCCCGAGCGGCTGGGGTGGTGGCGGAGCGTGGCGGCGTACGCGCCGTCGCTGGCGGCGATGGTGGTGCTGAAGTACGTGGTCTATCTCCCGCTGCGCGGGGCGATCACCGCCGGGCCGGTGCCCACGCTGGCCCAGCAGCTCGCGGGCGGCTTCTTCTTCGAGTACATCGCGCTGGCGTCGGTGCTGGGGATGGCGCTGGCGCTGCACTACTACCGCTCGGTCCGCGCGCGCGAGCGGCAGGCCGCCGAGCTCGAGGCGCTGCTGGCGCGGGCGCAGCTCCACGCGCTGGCCGGGCAGCTCCGCCCGCACTTCCTGTTCAACGCCCTGCACGGCGTGAGCACGCTGATGCACCGCGACGTGGACGCCGCCGACGAGATGCTCTCGGAGCTCAGCGCCCTGCTGCGCTCCACGCTGGAGCGCGACGGGGTGCACGAGGTGCCGCTGCACGAAGAGATGGCCACCGTCCGCCACTACGTGCAGATCATGCGCGTGCGCTTCGGCGACCGGCTGACCGTGGCCGAGGAGATCGACCCGTCGGCGCGCGACGCGCTGGTGCCGCCGCTGATGCTGCAGCCGCTGGTGGAGAACGCGGTGGAGCACGGCATCGCCCGCGACCGCGGCGCGGGGCACATCTGGATCCGTGCGCGCGCCGACGGCGACGGGTGCACCATCACCGTGGCCGACGACGGCCCCGGGCTGCTGGGCGGAAGCGACGCGGCGGTGCGCGAGGGGGTAGGGCTGTCCAACACGCGCCGGCGCCTGCGGCAGCTCTACGGCGACGCGGCCACGCTCACCCTGCAGACCGTGGGCGGCCGCGGCACCGACGTCACGCTGCGCCTCCCCTTCCGCACCACGGCGGGGCAGCCGGGATGACCTGGCGCGCCGTGCTGGCCGACGATGAGGCGCTGGCCCGCGAGCGCCTGCGCACGCTGCTCGCCGACCATCCCGCCATCGAGCTGGTGGCCGAGTGCGGCGACGGGGTGGAGGCGGTGGCCGCAGTGGGCGAGCTGCGCCCCGACCTCCTCTTCCTCGACGTGCAGATGCCGGAGCTGGACGGCTTCGGCGTGCTGCGCGCGCTGGACGGCGAGGCGCCGCTCCCCGAGATCGTCTTCGTGACCGCCTACGACCGCTACGCGCTGCAGGCGTTCGAGGTGCACGCGCTGGACTACCTGCTGAAGCCGTTCACCCGCCGCCGCTTCGGCGAGGCGATGGAGCACGTGCTGGCTCGCCTCGCCCAGCGCGGCGCCGGTCAGGCGGCGCCCGGCGTGGCCGCGCTGATCCAGTCGCTCCCCGCGGCGGCGGAGCGGCCGGAGCGGATCGCGGTGCGAACCTCGCGCGGTGTGGAGTTCGTGCGCGTGGGCGACGTGGCGCGGGTGGAGGCCGAGGGAAACTACGTGAAGCTGCACACCGCCGGCGGCGCCTTCCTCCTCCGCCGCACGCTGAAGGCGCTGGCCGCGCAGCTCGACCCGCGGCAGTTCGTGCAGGTCCATCGTTCCGCGCTGGTGAACGTGGACCGCATCGCCCGGCTGGAGCCGTGGTTCCACGGCGAGTTCGTGGTGGTGATGGACGACGGCGCGCGGCTCACCTCCAGCCGCACCTACAGCGCCAACCTCCGGCGCCTGGCCGGGTGATTCGATCGATCGGACGTCCACCGGCGGCTGAAGCCGCAGCAACAACTACGACAAGCCTCGCAAACTGCGCGAGGCTTCACCATCAGGCGAAGCATGGGGGTGTCGAGTCCTTCCCCCCGGCCGCCTCGTCCCCCTCCCCGGCCGGATCGTCCCGCGCCCGTGGGAGCCACCGGGAACGCGGCGTAGCTTCACGCCGAACCTCGATCCCCGGAGCTTCCGACCGATGCACAAGGCCATCCGCGGCATCCTCGCCGCCACCGCGCTTCTCTCCGCCGCCACCTTCACCGCCCCGCTGCGCGCCCAGACCGCCGCCGACTCGGCGGGCGTCCGCGCCGCCGCGCTCGACTACATCGACGGCTGGTACGCCGGCGACGCCGCGCGGATGGAGCGCGCGCTGCACCCCGAGCTGGCCAAGCGCATCGTGGGCACCGACCCGCAGACCGGCCAGAGCCGGATCGGCCAGATGGGTGCGTCGGTGCTGATCAACCAGACGCGCGAAGGGGGTGGCTCCGACACCCCCGCCGCCCAGCGCCGCAACGAGGTGCGGATCTTCGACATCTACAACAACACCGCCAGCGTCCGCGTGACCGCCGCCGGGTGGATCGACTACATGCACCTGGCCAAGTGGAACGGCCAGTGGAAGATCGTGAACGTCCTCTGGCAGACCGAGCCGCGCCCGCGCTCCTGACGTCCACCCAGCCGGCCCGAGACACCTCTCCACTCCGAGGTTCACGATGCGGGTGACGAGATCCGTCGCGCGATCGATGGCGATCCTGTTCGCCGCCGCGCGCCCCTGCCCCGCCCTCGTCCTCTGTGCGCTGATCGTTCCGGCGAGCGCGGCGGCGCAGCAGCCACGGGCAGACGCGGCGGCGCTGGCCGGCGTGTGGGGCGCGGACACCACCTTCAGTCCGGTGGTGCGCGGTGAGCTGACCCTCAGCCGGCGCGGCGCAGCGTGGCGGGCGCGGCTGGGGCGTTTCGAGGTGAGCGCGGCGGGGAAGGGAGACTCGGTGCGCTTCGAGCTTCCCGCGCAGCAGGGAGGGTTCCGCGGACGGGTGGAGGCGGCCGGGGCGCGGATCGCGGGCTTCTGGATCCAGCCGGGCGGGGTGGAGGCGAACATGCGCTACGCGACGCCGGTCACGCTGCGCCGCGCGGCCCCCGGCGTCTGGCGCGGCGCCGTGTCGCCGCGGGAGGACCGCTACCAGCTCTACGCGGTGATCCGGCCCGACTCGGCCGGCGCGATCACCGCCTTCTTCCGCAACCCCCAGCGCAACGAGCGGGGCGGCGCCCGGCGCTTCGTGGTGGAACGCACCGGGAGCACGGTGCGCTTCGTACCACCCGGCAACGCCGCGCCGATCGCCGCGCGGCTGGATGCGGGCGGAACGCGGCTGGTGGTCACCTGGCCAGCGCGCCGCCTCGACCTGTCGCTCCGGCGGATGCGGCGCGAGGAGGCGGGTGGCCTCTTTCCCCGCGCATCACCCCACGCGCCCTACCGCTATCGCCCCCCGGCCGCGCGCGCGGATGGATGGCGCACCGCCCACGCCCGGACTGTGGGGATGGACGCGGCGGCGCTGGAGCGGCTGGTGCGGCTGATCGAGGCCGCGGACCCCGCGGACGCGATGGCGGCGCAGGTGCACTCGATCGTGGTGGCGCGGCGCGGGCGGCTGGTGCTGGAGGAGTATTTCCACGGCCACGACGCCGACCGCCCGCACGACCTGCGCTCCGCCTCCAAGACCTTCACCGGGGTGCTGCTGGGTGCATGGCGGCACGGCGGGCTGCGCCTGGGCCCCCAATCCCCCGTGGTGCCGCTGTTCGCCGGCCAGGGTGCGCCGCGCGACCCCGACCCGCGCAAGAACGCCATCACCGTGGGCCACCTGCTGTCGATGACCTCGGGCCTCGCCTGCGACGAGAACGACGAAGCTTCGCCGGGGAACGAGAACACGATGCAGACCCAGACGGCGCAGCCCGACTGGAACCGCTTCGCGCTGGACCTGCCGATGGCCGCCGCGCCGGGCGAGCGCTACGCCTACTGCTCGGCGGGGATGAACCTGGCCGGCGGCGCCCTGGGCGCCGCCGGCGGCGAGTGGCTCCCCTCCGCCTTCCACCGTCTGGTGGCGGCGCCGATGGGGATCACGCGCTACCATGCGAACCTGACGCCCACCGGCGAGATGTACTTCGGCGGCGGGATGCGGATGGTCCCGCGCGACTTCCTCAAGTTCGGGCAGCTCTACCTGGGCGGCGGCACGTGGAACGGACGCCGGATCGTGAGCGCCGAGTGGGTGGCCGAGTCGACCCGCCGCCAGACTCCGCCGGGCCCCGGCGGCGGCGACGGCTGGGGGTGGCACCTGAACGAGATCCGCGCCGGCGGCCGCGTGTTCCGCGAATACGAGGCGAACGGCAACGGCGGGCAGCTGCTGATGGTGCTTCCCGAGCTGGAGCTGACGGTGGTGATCACCGCCGGCAACTACAACGGCTACGGCGTGTGGAGGAAGTTCAGGGACGAGTGGCTCCCGGAGCACATCATCCCGGCGGCGGCCGCCCGGTAGAGACCGCCGCCGTTCAGCTCACGCTGGTCGTGTAGAGGCGCGTCACCCTCCACCCGCCGTCGCTGCCCAGCTCCAGCACGTAGTAGGTCTCCTCCGCGCACAGCCCGCCGCAGTAGTAGCTCACGAACACCAGCGCCGTCCGCCCGTCGCCGGTGAAGCCCACCCGCGACAGCTTCACGACTCCGGACGAACCCTTGAACCCGCCGTCCCGCATCTCGCTCCACGCATCGTGATCGTCTCGCGCCGGCAGGTTCTGAGACCCTGCCTGGCTGAGCACCTGCACCCTCACCTTCGTGCGGAAGCGGGCCGGGTCCAGCCGCGACGGCGCCTCGTTGGCGTGCGCGAACGCCTCCAGCAGCTCCGCCGGGAGTGGTGTGGCGTCGCGCTGCCGCGTCAGCGAGCGCCGTTCGAACGGCCCGGTAGCCCTGCGGCGGTCGCCCGGAACCGTCGTGTCCTGCACCACCACGCGCCTCACGCGGGGCGACACGAGCGCCGTGTCGATCACCGCCGACCACACGGCGTACTCGCGATCGGACGGCGGCTCCTGCGCGAGCGCGTGCGATGGAGCAACCAGCGCCAGGATCAGAAGGGCGGAAGCGGCGATTCGCATGGGACGGGCGAGAAGAGGTTCGGCGCCGAACGGGTTCGTGGATTTTGCAGCAACGTCGATCGGAGTTCAAGCCGGCCGGGCGCACGAAACGTAGCATGCAGTCCGCGAAGGCGGACTTTCCCGACCAGCCGCCGGTTTCAACCGGCGGCGCGGGCGGCGGCGCGGGCGGCGGCGCGGGCGCCGGGGCGGGCGCCGGCCGCGGGACGGCAACCGGCGGCGGCGTGGCCGCGGCGTCCGCGGGAACGCCCGGATGCGTGAGGGATGCGCGCCCGGAGGGCCGGGACGCCGCCGCGCGTGGGCGGATGCCGACGGAGCGGCTGGAAGGCGGGCGCGGCGGTGGCCCGGCGCGGTTGGCAACGGCGGTATCGTTGCCTACCGCGCGCGCAGCCCGGCCCGGAGCGCAGCGGAGGGACACGCCCAGACCCGCCCTTTCCGTCGTTTCCAGACGCGGGATTGCAACGAGCCCCTTGCCCCGCGCACGCCCGGGAATCATCCTTTCCTGCGTTCGACCCCAGATCACCACCGTACCGCGCACGCACGGCCGCCGGCCGCGGGCACCCGCCCCGGCGGCGGCGCACCATCCCCGTACCCTTCCGGGAGACTGGCAGCGATGGCGTCGTCGACCCTTCCCGTGGTGCAGCCCGCCCCGCCCGACCGCTTCGGGCAGACCCTCCGGCGCGACCGCTGGTGG
This sequence comes from Longimicrobium sp., assembly GCA_036399995.1. Classification (GTDB taxonomy): domain Bacteria; phylum Gemmatimonadota; class Gemmatimonadetes; order Longimicrobiales; family Longimicrobiaceae; genus Longimicrobium. The sequence goes on from DASWMA010000244.1 coordinate 12,639, forward strand.
ACCTCGCCCCTGCTGGGCGCGGCCACGCTGCTGATCGCCGGGGGCTACGCCACCTGGGCCGTGATGTTCGGCGTGCACAACTACGCCCCGCCCTACCTGTCGCCCTTCTACTCGCCGTGCCTGGGGGCCAGCTGCCCCGACGAGTTCCGGATCGCCAGCCTCCCCACCTTCGGCCTGTCGCCCGCCATCCTGGTGATGATCGTGGTGTTCGGCTTCCGCACCACCTGCTACTACTACCGCAAGACCTACTACCGCGCCCTCTTCTTCGACCCGCCCGCCTGCGCCGTGGGCGAGCCGTGGGGGAAGGGGTACCGCGGCGAGACCTTCTTTCCGCTGATCCTGCAGAACTTCCACCGCTACTTCCTGTACCTGGCGCTGGTCGTCATCGCCTTCCTCTGGTACGACACCTTCCTGGCCTTCTTCTTCGAAGGCCGCTTCGGGGTCGGGCTGGGGAGCATCATCCTGCTGGTCAACGCGGTGCTGATCAGCGGCTACGTCTTCGGGTGCCACTCCTTCCGCCACCTCGTGGGAGGGTCGCAGGACTGCACCAACTGCTCGCGCTTCGGGCAGGCGCGCCACTCGGCGTGGAAGAAGAGCAGCTGGTTCAACGTGTTCCACGGCAACTGGGCCTGGGCTTCGCTGGTGTTCGTGTGCCTGGCCGACATCTACGTGCGCCTGGTTTCGATGGGCGCGATCCAGGACCCCCGCTTCGTGTTCTAAGACACACATGGGATCGCACCTGCTGCACGAGCACGACGTGCTGGTGATCGGCGCGGGCGGCGCGGGGCTGCGCGCGGCCATCGAGGCCAGCGCCCGCGGCGCCAGCGTGGGTCTCGTCTGCAAATCGCTGCTGGGGAAGGCGCACACGGTGATGGCCGAGGGCGGCGTGGCCGCCGCGCTGGCCAACGTGGACGACCGCGACAGCTGGCGCGTGCACTTCGCCGACACCATGCGCGGCGGCCAGTACGTGAACAACTGGCGGATGGCCGAGCTGCACGCCCGCGAGGCCCCCGAGCGGGTCCGCGAGCTCGAGGCGTGGGGCGCGCTCTTCGACCGCACGCAGGACGGCCGCATCCTGCAGCGCAACTTCGGCGGGCACCGCTACCCGCGCCTGGCGCACGTGGGCGACCGCACCGGGCTGGAGATGATCCGCGTGCTGCAGGACCGCGGGGTGCACCAGGGGCTCTCGGTCTACATGGAGACCAGCGTCACCGCGCTGCTGATGGACGGCGAGCGGGTGGCCGGCGCCTTCGGGTATGACCGCGAGCGCGGCCGCTTCCGCGCCTTCGCCGCGAAGGCCGTGGTGCTGGCGACCGGCGGGATCGGGCGGGCGTACAAGATCACCAGCAACAGCTGGGAGTACACGGGCGACGGGCACGCGCTGGCCTACCAGGCGGGCGCCGACCTGGTGGACATGGAGTTCGTGCAGTTCCACCCCACGGGGATGGTGTGGCCGCCCAGCGTGCGCGGGATTTTGGTGACCGAGGGGGTGCGCGGCGAGGGCGGGGTGCTGCGGAACCGCGACGGCCGGCGCTTCATGTTCGACGACATCCCCGACAACTACCGCTCGTCGACGGCCGACAACGAGGAAGAGGGGTGGCGCTACACGCAGGGCGACAAGGCCGCGCGCCGCCCCCCCGAGCTGCTCACCCGCGACCACGTGGCCCGCTGCATCGTGCGCGAGGTGCGCGAGGGGCGCGGCTCGCCGCACGGCGGCGTCTACCTGGACATCGCGTGGATCAGGGAGAAGCTCAAGGGGAGCGAGGAGCACATCCGC
>DASWMA010000245.1:0-5720 GCA_036399995.1 Longimicrobium sp.
ACCACGTCGGGGTAGATGCCGCCGCCGCCGTACACCGTCCGCCCGTGCGTGGTGCGGCACGACGGGCGGCCCACGGTGTCGCGCGCGGCGTGCGCCAGGCGGTAGTACTCGGCGGGGCGGATGCCGCGGTACTGGCGCTGCACCACGCGCCCGCACGGGGTGCGCACCTGCCCGATCACCAGCATGATGATGCTGCCGTCGGTCATCGGGAAGCCCTGCATCAGCAGGCTCTTGCCGAAGGTGGGGCGCCCCACGATCAGCGCGCGGTCGTGGTCCTGCAGGGCGCCGGCCACCAGCTCGCTGGCGCTGGCGGTGCCCTCGTTCACCATCACCACCACGGGGTAGGGGCGCGAGCCCGTGCTGAGCAGCGACCGCGTGACCCGCTGCGTGCGGTTGACCTCGGGCTTGCGGCCGGTGGAGGTGTAGATCACCGCCCCCGCGGGGAGGAACTCGCTGGCGATGCGCGCCGCCTCGTCCACCATCCCGCCGCCGTTGTCGCGCAGGTCCAGCACCAGCCGCTTCATCCCCTGCCGCTCCAGAGTCCTCAATGCGGCGTGCAGGTCTTCGGCGGCCTTCTCGTTGGAGAAGGTGGTCACGCGGATGTAGCCGGTCTCGGCGTCGAGCATGAAGGTGGCGGGCACGGCGGTGCCCTCTTCCACCCGCTCGCGCCGCACCGGGCGCTCCAGCTCCACCGTGCTGCCGTCGGCGCGCTCGCGCTCGAAGCGCAGGCGCACCGTGCTGTTCCGGTCGCCCGCCAGCCACGCGTCGAGCTCGAAGGCGCTGCGGGCCAGCACCGGCTGCCCGTCGACCCCCACCAGCAGGTCGCCGGGAAGGATGTCCTGCCGTGCCGCCTGCGAGCCCGGGCTCACGCTTTCCACCACCGGCTGCTCGCCCACGTAGCGGAAGGCGATGGGCACGGGGTACAGCCGCCCCTGCTGGTACGCGCGCTGCCGCTCGGGAGAGAGCCGCGCCGCCTGGATCACGTACGAGTGCGGGTCGGCGGCGGCCACCATCCCCTGCACCGCCGCCATGAACAGCGCGTGGGTGTCCACGCTGTCGGGGTGGTTCACCCGGATCTGGTTGAGCACCTGGCTGAACATCTGCAGGTCCTCGTAGGTGGTGCGGGGGCGCAGCACGCCGCTCCCTTCCGTCTGCCCCGCCAGCGGGGCGGCGGCGAGCGCGAGGGCGGCGGTGGCGGCGGCGAGGCGGAGGTTCACGGCGGCTCGGCGGTGCAAGGAAGTGCGAAGGTGCGAAAGTGCGAAAGTGCGAAAGTGCGAAAGTGCGAAAACGGCGGCGCGGAGGCTGGATGGCCTCCGCGCCGCCGTCTTGTCAGGGCGCCGCGGGGGCGGGCGCGGGGGCGCTGAGCGCGGCCAGGCGGGCCTCGGCGTTGGCGCGGCGCGCGTCGTCACGCGGGGCCAGCTCCAGGAAGCGGTTGTAGTGGTCGATCGCCACCGGCACCACCTGGCTCTGGTCGTTCAGCAGCGCCAGCAGGTAGTGCGGCAGCGGGTAGTACGGGTTCAGCTCGATCGCCTTGCGCAGCTGGGCCACCGCCGGGTCGAGCTGGTTGGCCAGCATCAGCAGCGCGGCGTACTCGTAGCGCAGGTCGGCCTCGCCGGGGGCCAGCTCCACCGTCAGCGCCATCTCGGCCAGCGCGGTCTCCTGGTCGCCGCGCTCGGCGGCGCGCTGGGCCAGGCGCCGGTGCGCGGCCCAGAAGGCCAGGTCTTCCTCCAGCGTGCGCGCCAGCGCCTGGGTGGCGCCCGCCGTGTCGCCCAGCTGCTCGAGCGCCGCGGCGCGGGTGAACTCGATGGCCGCCTTGCTCTGGTACAGGTGCACGATGTCGCGCCGGTCGTCGGCGCGGTAGCGCGCGATGGCGTCGGCCAGGGTGGCCGCGGCGGCGGCGTACTCGCCGGCCATGAACTGAGCGCGCCCCAGCTGCAGGCGCAGCTCGGTGGTCTGCCGGGTGGTGCGCAGCGCGCGCTGGTACCCCTGCACCGCCGGGGCGTAGCGCCCCGAGATGAAGTCGAGCCAGGCGCGGAACGACGGGTCGGCGTTGAAGAGGGCGTCCTGCAGCCAGTTCTCGGCCACGCCCGCGTCGGTGCCGCCCACCGACTGGCGGGTGGCCTCGCGGAAGATGGTGCGGAAGTACGCCATCCACAGCGTCTTCTCCATCGGGCTCACCAGGAACGGGTCGCGCTGGTTGGCGCGCAGCACCAGCGAGTCGATGGCCAGCACCTCGGGCTTCTCCAGCTCGTAGCTGCGCCCCTGCATGTAGTCGGTCAGGCGCAGCGGGTCGCTCATCAGCAGCGCCACGCGCCGGGCGAACAGCGCCTCGGGCCACCCGGGGTTGAGCCGCTCGGCCCAGTAGAACGCGGCGGCCGCGGCGGGCGCGTCGGTCTCGATCCGCTGCACGCCATGCAGGTAGTAGGCGTTGGCGCTGTTGGTGTCGGCGCCGGCCCACAGCGCCGGGCGCGGGGGAACGTCGCGCACGCGCAGCCGCTGCGCGTGGATGGCGGGCGTTGCGGCCAGCAGCCCCAGCAGGGCGGCGGCAAGGTGGAGCTTGCGCACGGAGGGTGTCTCGCGGATCGGAGGGTTGTAGCCGGGACCGGACGGTGTGGAGCGGGCGGTGGCGCGGAAACGGAAGTGAGCGGTCCGAGCGGGCCTGCGGGATCAAAGCTAGCGCGATTTCCGGCGCGCGCCAGACGTTTTGCCGCCGAGCCCGGACGGGTGGGGCGGCCGGCGGGTCACACCCCACGCACCCGCGGGGAGCCTCCCCCCGTTCGACGTCCGGAAAACGACGGGCCGCCCGCCCCGCGGGAGAGCGCTGGACTACATGGGAACGGGATAGATGAACAGCCGGGCGACCAGGAGCGCGGCGGTGGCCACGGCCCCCAGCACCAGGATCCCCAGCGCCACGGTGCCCAGGTTGCGGATGGCGGGCGACGGCTCCCAGTACGGAGTGCGGCCGCCGCGGGGGATCATCAGCCACCCCAGCGCGGCGCCGGCCACGAAGCCGCCCCCGTGGGCCGCGTTGTCCACGAAGCCGGCGCCCAGGATGCCGATCATGGCGATCACGGCGATGTCGGCCAGGATGGCGCGGCCGAAGCCGGGGGGGAGCTTGTCGCGGCGGATGCGCGCCATCATCGCCAGGAAACCGAACAGCCCCAGCACCCCGCCCGACGCGCCCACCGACGCGTCGGCCTGGTGGGCCAGGAAGCTGGCGGTGTTGGCGGCCAGCGAGGTGAGCAGGAACACCAGCGGCACGTAGGCGCGGTGCGCGTACGCCTCGAGGAACCGCCCCAGCGCCAGGATGCCGATGATGTTGAAGCCGAAGTGCAGCAGCCCGTCGTGCAGGTAGGCGCCGCTGAGCAGGCGCCAGTACTCGCCGTTGGCGCGGATCGCCTCGATCACCATCCCGGCCACGGCGATGCTGGGGAGGTTGGCCTCGCTCCCCAGCAGCACCGGGCTGCCGTGCCCCACCGTGACGGCGGCCACGGCCTGCACCAGCACCACCAGCGCGATCCCCCCGGCCAGCACCTGCGTCCACCGTGCTGGCCCGCGGCGCGGCGGAAGGCGGTTCTGCCGCTCGCGCACCTCCACGGTGAGCTTGCCGGGGGTGAGCCGGCGGAAGCGCAGCCATTCGAGGAACGAGTAGAACGCCAGCGACGCGGCCAGGAAGCCGAAGATCACGAAGCCGTTCACGAACACGAAGTTCCCGAAGGTGGCCGCCCACCCCAGCAGCGCCAGGCTCACCGCCAGCCAGGTGAGCGCCACCTTCCGCGAGTGCCGCAGCCCGTGCTCGCGGTACGCCTCGAACAGGTACGGCACCGACCAGGGCGGCACGATCCCGTCGGTCTCGGGCGTCCACACCAGCGGCGTGGGCCGCCCCTCGCGCAGGCGGGCCACCAGCTGCTCGCGCGTGGACGGATGCGCGCCCCCGTGCACGTAGCCGTAGTCGTGCCCATAGGGCTTGGCGCCCACGAACAGGGGAGCACGCTGCGGCCCGCGCGCGGTGTCGGCGGGGTAGGGCTCGGGCATCGGCTGCGTCAAACGGGCTCTCCGTGGGGTCTGCGGCGCATGCGCTGCAATCTATGCCGCCGCGGCGCCGGGGTCACGGCCCCTCTCCCTGGCGCTTCGCGCCTGTCCCTCCCCCGAACCGCAGGGGAGGGACGGGGCTCGCTTCGCTCGCGGCTGCTTCGGACGCGGACCGGACGAGGTGCACGGACGACTTCGGCTGGACCGTGGCGCGGGTTTCAGCGCCCGCCGCGAAGTGGGAGCGTGAGGGAGACGATCCGCCTGCCGGGGCGATGATGGATCAACGGCCGGTTCGGTCGTATTCCTCGATCAGCCGCCGGGGCGCGAGGCGGCGCCACCCGTCCAGCACCAGCGCGCGGAGCCGGTCCGGGCGCACGGCGGCCAGGCGCACCAGCACCATCGGGTAGCCGCGGTAGTGGTCGGTGGTGAAGAACGCCGCGGGATCTCTCTCCATCAGGTGGTCGCGCTCGTAGAAGTCGGTCTTCAGCACGACCGTCTCGCCGTCCTCTTTCAACCGCACGAAGAACTTCCCCTTCACGCGGAAGGCGGGCGTCCCGTACGACGTCCCTTCCTCCACGCCCGGCAGCGCCAGCGCGTACGCGCGCAGCTCGGCGAAGGTGACGCCGGCGCGGTCGCCGGGCGCGCCGGTCATCCGCGCGCTCCATGGACGGGGGACGCCGCGAAGTTCACGGCAGCTCCGCGACGATCAGGCGGTACCCGATGTCCAGCTCGTCGGCGGGGAGACGATCGCCCCAGCGGCGCTCCCAGGTGCCGTCCGCCAGGTCGGCGGCCAGGCGGGCGAGCGCGGGGGCGTTGTCAGGGATGCGCGCGAGGGCGGAGATCGCGCCGCGCACGCCGGCGTCGAGGTATGCGGCGGGACGGCGCCAGTACGCGCCCAGGAAGCCGTCGGTGCAGTCGGCGGGGACCGGCACCGGCAGCACCCGGGCGCCGCCCAGCGCGCCGGAAAGTTCCTCCAGCGTTGGAAAGGTCGCCCGGTCGGCGGGGAGGATCTCGGGGAAGTAATCCTCCGTCAGCCAGAAGCCGTGGCTGGCGGGATCCCACGTCAGGAACACCACGCGCCGGCGCGCCACGCGGCGCATCTCGGCCACCCCGCGGCGCCAGTCGGGCCAGTGGTGCAGGGTGAGGATGCCCAGCGCGGCGTCGAACGCCCGGTCGCGGAACGGGAGCGCCTCCGCCGTGGCGCGCACGGCCGGCGCGGCCGCGAGCGCGCGCTGGCGCACCATCACCTCCGACGGCTCGACGGCTGCGACGCGGCGGTCCGCCGGCTCGTACGACCCCGCGCCGGCGCCCACGTTCACCACGCTGGCCGCGCCGCCCAGCGCCGCGTGGATCCGCGCCGCCACCCGGGGGTCGGGCCGGCGGTGCGCGGCGTACCCACGGCCGATGGTGTCGTAGACGGGGCCGGGCGTCACGTCGGGGGGAAGGGTGGACATCGCGTGCTCATCCGTTGGTGGTGCCGTCCGCCGCATCCACGGGTCTGCGGACGGAGCGGAGGATGCCGCGTTCGGCGCCGGGCGCGGGGGTGTACGGCTGGAACCGCTCGCCGTCGCGCGCACGCTGGATCCACACCGTTCCGCAGCGCTCGCACTCGTCGGAAGTTCCGCAGCGTGAATCGCGGCAACCTTATGAGGACACATGAGGTTGCCGCTCTTTTGGGCTCCGCCTGT
>DASWMA010000246.1:0-6573 GCA_036399995.1 Longimicrobium sp.
CCTGCAGGCGCCCGGCGGTGGCGGCGGAGAGCGCCCGGTGGCCGGGGGACGTGCCGGCCAGCGCGGGGTCCACCGTGGGCGGCAGCATCACGCCGCCGTTGCCGATGGCCTGGACGAAGCGCGCCACGTGCAGCGGGCTCACGGTGATCTGGCGGGTGCCCAGCGCGAAGTCGGCCCAGTCGCGCCCGCCGTGCGCGGCGATCCCGCCGCCCGGTGCCTCGGGGCTCATCCGCGAGCGGAACTCGGCCGAGCGGGTGGCCCAGAACGCGGTGTCGCGCGCAGCCCCCGCGCCGCCGCCGAAGCCGAAGCGCCGCAGCCCGTCGTCCACCGCGCCGTCGCCCAGCGCCTCGCGCAGCCGCAGCGCCATCCCCACCGCCGCGGTGTTACACGATTGCACCAGCATCTCGTGCGGCCCCGCCAGCGACGCCGGCATCCTGCGCGAGAAGTTGCGCACCGTGCGGCCGTCCACCGTGATCGACGCGGGGCAGGCGACCGGCTCGTCGGCCTGCCCGGCCTCCCACCAGAGCGACGCCACCACCAGCTTCCAGATCGACCCCGGCAGCGCCGCGCGGGTCAGCGCAGCCGCGTCGTCGCCCGAGCCGGTCGCCGCGTAGGCCAGCACGGCGCCGGTGGCCACGTCCTGCACCAGCGCCACGCTCCCCGCGCCGTGGCCGGCCAGCAGGCTCGCGACGGAGCGCTCCAGGCCGGGGCAGCGGGTGCTCCCCGCCGCGGCGGGCGTGCCGGGGCACGTGTTCACCGCGGCGGACGGGAGCGGCCGCGCGGGGGAAAGCGCGGCGGTGACGGCGTAGGCGCGCGCGGGCGCCGTCCGTTCGCCGGCCAGAAGCATCAGCCCCGCCGCGGCGGTGGCCAGCAGCACCGACACCGCGGCCAGCAGCCGCGCGGGCGAGGGCGGGCCCGCGGGGCGCTCCACCAGCCGGAGCACGCGGGCCAGCAGCGACCCACCGTCGGCGGCCAGGGCGAAGGGCAGACGCGTGCGCCGCAGCTCTTCCATGCTGGCCAGCGCGGTGACGTATTCGCGCACGCCGCCCAGGCGCGCGGCCACGTCGTCGCAGCAGTGCTCGCGCTCGTCGCGGATGCGGCGGCCCACGTAGCGCACGGCGGGGTGATGGAAGAGGAGCGTTTCGGCGACGGCCTGCAGCAGGTTGACCAGGTAGTCGTGCCGCCGGATGTGCGCGAGCTCGTGGAGGAGAAGGAGCTCCAGGTGCCGCGGGTCGATGCCGGTGAGCGCGCCGACGGGCACCAGGATGGCCGGGCGCAGCCACCCCACCACCGCCGGCACGTGCACCGCGCCCGACAGCAGCACCCGCACCGGCCGCGACAGGCGAAGCTCGCGCGCCAGCCGCTCCACCAGCTGCCGCACCGCCGCCGGCGCGGGCTGCGTTCCCCGCAGCACCAGGCGCTGCGCGTGCGCCCACCCCGCGCCCAGCCGCAGCGACAGGATCAGCACCCCCGCGAACCACGCGGCCGCCACCACGGGGAGAACGCGCTCCACCGCCGGCCGCAGCGCCGCGATCGACCCGCGCGCACGCTCCGACGTGGCCCAGCGCGGGCCGATCTCGGCCACGGGCGGCGCGGCGGCGTCGTCGCCCGCGCGATCCGCCGCCATGCGCGCGGCGACGGGTGCCAGCGACGACGGTTCGGGGGATTGGACGGCGGACGGCGCGGAGCTTTGCCAGACGACGAGCGCGGTGCCCGTGGTGGTGGCCAGCATCAGCGCCATGGCGCCGCACGACAGGGCGTAGCGGTGCGTGGCGGGCGCGTTGCGCATGGCGCGGAGCGCGGCCGCCAGCGCGCCGGCGATGGCCGCGCACTGCCACAGCGAGTGCAGCAGCGCCCACCCGATGGCGACCAGCAGGCCGGTGGCGGTGGCGCTCATCGTTCCGTCCCCTCCGCTTCGCGCCGCTCCAGGCCGTCGATCAGCGCGCGGATGCGGTCCAGGTCTTCGCGGCTGGCCACCTGTGGCGACAGCGCCTGCATCACCAGGTTGTGCGCCGACCCGCCGAACGCGCGCTCGATCAGGTCGGTCACCAGCTGGCGCTGCGTGGTCTCGGGCGGCACCGCGGCGGCGTAGACATGGGTGCGGCTGGTCTCGTCGCGGATCACCAGCCCCTTGCCGTGCATGATCTGCAGCAGCTTGAGCACCGTGGTGTAGCCGCTCTCGCCCGTGGCGCCGAGCACCGCGTGCACCTCGCGGACGGTGCTGGGGCCGCGGTCCCACAGAACGCGCAGCAGGCGAAGCTCTCCCTCGGTGGGGAGCGGGGGGGGACGCTGCATCGGACGGCTCAGGGCAGGGGGATCGAACGGCGCCGGCGAGGCGCCTTCCCATCATCATATACGAAAGGCTTCGTGGAGGGAAGTCTTTCATTGAGGGTTGGTCGTGTCCGATGAGGGGGACCTCGGCTCATCGCCCTCCGGCAGTGGCTCTCCGGAGAGTGTGTGCTCCCGACAGAGTATAGATCCTTCGCCCTGCCAACGATTGTTCATGACTCGGCTGGGACGTGGTCGGCCTCAGGATGACGGCGGTTTGGAGGGAGGGGTGAGGATGATCTCGACCTGCGGCTCTCTCGCGGGGGTTGACTCTACGAAGATGTTCGTAATACTATCTACGAAGATGTTCGTACATCAACCCGTACCTCGAGGCTCCCGTGATCCTTCGCTCGATCGTCCTCGCCACTTCGGGGCTGCTCGCCGCAGCCGCCGGCGCGTGCGCCCAGGGTGCCGCGCCCTCCGCCGACCGCGCCGTGCAGCGCGACGCGCCGTTCCCCGCCGAAAGCCTGCTGCGGGTGGTCCGCGCGCAGGAGGCGGCGACGGGCGGGCAGATCGGCTTCCACCTGCGGCACGTGGAGAGCGGGCGCACCGTGGGCCACAACGCCACCGAGCCGTTCTTCATGTCGAGCGTCACCAAGTTCCCCATCTCCCTCGTGGTCCTGCGGCAGGTGGAGCGCGGGCGCGTGCGGCTGGACGACACGGTCTCCGTCCCCGCGCCGTCGGCCGGCATCGGGCACAGCCCCATGCGCGCGGCGCATCCGAATGGCGCGCGGCTGCCGGTGCGCGAGCTGATCCGCTTCGCCGTGTCGCTGAGCGACAACAGCGCCAGCGACGCGCTGCTGCGGCTGGCCGGCGGCCCCGACTCGGTGACCGCCGAGCTGCGCCGCGCGGGGTTCGCCGGGATCCGCGTGGCCCGGCCCTACACGCAGCTGGGCCGCGAGCTGGGCGGCCGCATGCCCGCCGGCGACGCTCGCGACGCCGCCACGCCCGAGACGGCCACCGCGCTGCTGGCCGCGCTGCAGCAGGGACGGGTGCTGGCCGCGCCGCAGCGGGCGTTCCTGCTGGACCTGATGACGCGCACCGAGAACCCTGCCGGGCGCCTGGTGGCCGGCGTGCCCGCGGGGACGGCGGTGGCGCACAAGACGGGGACGTGGGGGAACTCGGACCAGCCCGGGCCCGGCGCGCTCAACGACATCGGGATCATCACGCTCCCCGGCGGGGCGGGGCACCTGGCGATCGCCGTGTTCGTGCGGAACGCGACCGTGCGCAACGCCCAGGTGGAGCGCGCCATCGCGGCGATCGCCCGCGAGGCGTGGCGCCTGTCGTCCGGCGGCGGCGGCACCGCGGCGTATGCGCGGGACGGCATCCCCACCACCTTCGCGCGGCTGGAGCGGGTCGAGGGCGGGGCAGGGGAGGCGCGACCGGGCGTGCGCGGGTTGGACAGGGGATAGCGCGTCCGCGGAGGATCGCGTCCGTCCACCCGTCCACCATCGGCCCTGAACCCGCGCCGCCATGCCGACCGCCATCCGCCGCGCCCGCGGCCTCGCCGTCGCCGTCTGCCTCTTTCCCGCCGCGCTGGCGGGGCAGGACGCCGCGCCCGATCACCATCCCTCCCGCCCGCGCGCGGTGGCGGCCGCGCGCACGGGGCCCATCGCCGTGGACGGCGTGCTGGACGAGGTCGATTGGGCGGCGGGGATCACCGCCACCGGCTTCCGCCAGCAGGAGCCGCACGAGGGCCGGCCGGCGTCGCAGCCCACCGAAGTCCGCTTCCTGTACGACGAGCAAGCGCTGTACGTGGGCGCGCGGATGCACGACTCGCTGGGCGCGGCCGGGGTGCGCACCCGCCTGACCCGGCGCGACCAGGCCACCGAGGGCGACCGGCTGCAGCTCACCTTCGACACCTATCACGACCACGCGGGGCGCACGGTGTTCACCGTGAACCCGTCCGGGGTGAAGGGCGACGCGGGTCAGGCATCGCCCGGCGCCGACCCCTCGTGGGACCCGGTGTGGAGCTACGCCGCGCGCGCGGACTCACTGGGGTGGACGGCCGAGATCCGTATCCCCTGGAGCCAGCTCCGCTTCGGCCGCGACAGCGCGCAGCTGTGGGGGATGCAGATCCAGCGCTGGGTCGACCGGCTGAACGAGGTGAGCCTGTGGTCGTTCTGGGGGCGGAACCACGTAGGCGGGCCGCCGTTCTACGGCCACCTGGAGGGGATCCGGGTCCGCCGGCGCCCGCGCGGGGTGGAGATCATCCCCTACTTGCTGGCGCGCGCCAGCCACGTGGCGCCCACCCAGCCGGTAAGCCCCTTCCAGCAGCCGCGCCGCTACGACGGCCGCGCCGGCGCCGACGTGCGGATGCTGCTGGGGAGCAGCTTCACCCTCTCCGCCACCGCCAGCCCCGACTTCGGGCAGGTGGAGCAGGACCCGGCGGTGGTGAACCTGTCGGCGTTCGAGAGCTACTTCGACGAGAAGCGCCCCTTCTTCGTGGAGGGGAGCGGGCTCTTCTTCTTCGGGGGATTCTACTGCTTCACCTGCACCAACGCGGCGGGGATGAACGTGTGGTACTCGCGCCGGCTGGGGCGTGCGCCGCAGGGCGCGGTGCCGGGCGCGTACCCGTATCGCGAGGTGCCGCGCAACACGCGGCTGCTGGGCGCGGCCAAGCTCACCGGGCGCACCCCGGGAGGGTGGCAGGTGGGGGTGCTACAGGCGGTGACGGCGCGCGAGGTGGCGCAGGTGCAGGACACGCTGGGCGTGCGCGGCCAGGTCGCGGTGGAGCCGCTGACCAACTACTGGCTCGGCCGCGTTCGCAGGACCACGGCGGGCGGGCGGCTCACCTGGGGCGCCATGGCCACCTCCACCCTCCGCCGCTTCGGCGAAGGCGACGAAGGGCTGCGCCGGCAGCTCGCCACGCACGCCGAGGCGCTGGGGGTCGACTGGACGCTGAACACGCCGGGGAACGGCTATTCGCTGATCGGGAACGTCGTCGTGGCGAACGTGTCGGGCGACTCGCTGGCCATCGCGCGGCTGCAGCGCTCCAGCGCGCGCTACTTCCAGCGCCCCGACCGGCGCGGCGGCGGGAACGGCGTGTTCTCGGACGATTACGACCCCGGGGCCGAGGGGCTGCGCGGCTGGGGCGGGTACCTGCGGGCGGCGCGCGAGCAGGGCGCCTGGCGCTGGGAAGCGATGGTGAACGTGCGCAGCCCCGGCTTCGAGGTCAACGACATCGCCTTTTTGCAGCGCGCCGACTATGCGTGGATGGCGGCCAACGTGCAGCACCGCCGCACGCCGGCGGCCGGATGGTACCGCACGGCCACCTTCGTGGCCGGCGCGCAGCAGCAGTTCAACTTCGACGGCGACCGCACCGACCTGCAGCTGCACGGCCGGGGCACCGTCCAGCTGCGCAACTGGTGGACGGCCACGCTGTACAGCTACTACCGCGCCGCCGTGCCCGACGACCGGATGACGCGCGGCGGCGCCGTGGTGCTGCGCGCTTCGGGGTGGCACGTGGAGCCCAGGCTGGCCACCGACCCGCGGCGGCCGGTGGTGCTGGAAGCGCTGACCGGGCTGAGCCGCTTCAGCGACCGGAGCACCATCGTGCGCCTGACGGGAACGGTGCGCTGGAAGCCCGCGGCCGGCGCGGAGGTCAGCGTGAACCCGTCGTTCCAGTCATTCAACGACATGGGGATGTACGTGCAGCAGTTCGACGATCCCTCGGCCGCGGCGTTCTTCGGCCGGCGGGCGGTGTTCGCCGAGCTTCGGCAGCGCACGCTCTCCATCAACACGCGCGCGAGCTGGACCTTTTCGCCCGACCTGTCGCTGGAGCTGTTCGCGCAGCCGTTCGTCTCGTCCGGCCGGTACACCGGCTTCCAGGAGTACGTGCGCCCGCGCAGCGGCGAGCGCGCGCACTTCGACACGCTGCAGGTGCGCGTGGCCGCGCGCGACGCGGAGGGGCGCCCGACGCGCTACCGCTTCGACCCGGACCGCGACGCGGCGACGGCAAACTTCGACTTCGCCAACCCCGACTTCCGCGTGCGCAGCGTGCGCGGGAGCGCGGTGCTGCGGTGGGAGTACCGGCCCGGGAGCACGCTCTTCTTCGTGTGGCAGCAGGAGCGCGGCGGCCCCGACACCCCCGGCGGCTTCGACCTGCGCGACGACCTGACCGAGATCTTCCGCCGCCGGCCGAACGACGTGTTCGTGATCAAGGCGAGCTGGTGGATCGGGCGGTAGGGATGGATGGGTTCGGCGCTGGGTTGTCGCGAGGCGATCATGATCCGAAACAACATG
>DASWMA010000247.1:0-2083 GCA_036399995.1 Longimicrobium sp.
CGTGGCCTGCCCGCCGGGGTCCGAGGCCGACCGCGTGTGCACGCAGCAGAACGGGGGGTGGTTCACCGACCGCTCGGCCGGGCTGCAGCTTTCCTGGCCGGTCTTCGACGGGCTGCGCACCCGCAGCAACGTGGCGCTGGCCCGCGCGCAGGCCGACATCGCCGCCGCGCAGGCGGCGCAGGCGCGCGAGGCGGCGGCGGTGCAGCTGGCCCAGGCGCGGGCGAACCTGGCCCGCGCCCGCGCGCAGTTCAACGCCACCCGGCAGACCACCGCCGAGGCGGCCGAGGCCTTCCGCCTGGCCAGCCTCCGCTTCAACCGCGGGCTGAGCACCCAGCTCGACGTGAGCGACGCGCAGCTGGCGCTGGCCACGGCGCGCACCAACGAGGCGCGCGCCACCTACGACCTGTACCTCGCGACCGCCGAGCTGGCCCGCGCCCGGGGGCGCGCCGTGCCGCTTCCCGGGGCGGCCCCGAACACCCGCTGAACGGAAATCCGAGACGTGCACCGTACCTCCGCATATACCGCCGCCGCGCTCGCGCTGCTCGCGCTGGCCGCCTGCTCCAAGAAGCCCGAAGGCGGCGCCGCGGCGGGAGGCCCGGGGGGCCCCGGCGGGGGGCGCTCGGCCAGCGTGACGCTGGCGCCGGCCAACGTGGCCACCCCGCAGCTCACCTCCATCGAAGACGCCGTGGCCGTCACCGGCACGCTGGACCCGATCGAGCGCGCCGAGGTGCGCGCCCGGCTGGAGGGCGACCTGGAAGGGGTGTACGTGCGCGAGGGGCAGGCGGTGCGCGCCGGGCAGCTGCTGGCGCGCTTCAACGCCAACGAAGAGGCGGGGAGCGACCAGAGCGCCCGCGCCGACCTGGCCTCGGCGCGCACCGAGCTTTCCACCGCGCAGTGGAACCTGGACCAGACGCGCGAGCTGCACCGCGAAGGCGCCGTCCCCGAGCGCGACGTGCGCGTGGCCGAGCAGGCGGTGGCCGCGGCGCGCGCCCGGGTGGCGGCGGCCAACGCGCGGCTGCGCACCACCAGTCAGACGGTGCAGGACACGCGCGTGCTGGCCCCGGTGAGCGGCGTGGTGGAGCGGCGCAGCGTCGCTCCGGGCGAGCACGTGGCCCGCGGCGCGTCGATGTTCACCGTGGTGCGCGGCGACATGCTGGAGCTGGCGGCGGCGGTTCCCGAGCGGCAGGCGCTGGCCGTGCAGCCGGGGCAGCAGGTGCGCTTCACCGCCGGCGGGCGCCAGTTCACCGGCCGGGTGGCGCGGGTGAACCCCTCGGTGGACGCGGCCTCGCGCTCGGTGCGGGTGTACGTGCAGGTGCCCAACGCCGACGGCTCGCTGCGCGCCGGCACCTTCGCCACCGGGCGCATCGTGAGCCGGATGGTGGACGACGCACTGGTGCTTCCCGTGTCGGCGCTGCGCGAGGGGCAGGACGGCAAGCCCTTCGTCTACCGGATCCAGGGCGACGAGCTGGCCGTGGCCGACGTGACCGCGGGCCTGCGCGACGAGGGCAAGGGAGTGGTGCAGATCCTGGACGGCATCGCCGCGGGCGACCGGATCGTGGTGGGGAACGTGGGGATGCTGGGGCGGGGGATGAAGGTGCGCATGGCCGAGCCGGGCGCACGGGGACGGGGCGGGCAGGGTGGGCAGCGCGGCGGCCAGAGCGGCGCGCCCAAGGGCCAGGGCTGACAACGGGAAGCGAAGCCGATGTTCCTCTCCGACGTATCGATCCGGCGCCCGGTGTTCGCCACCATGATGATGGTGGCGCTGGTGGTGCTGGGTGTGGTCAGCTACGGGCGACTCGCCATCGACGAGTACCCCGACGTCACCTACCCGATCGTGGTGGCGCAGACCTCGTACCCCGGCGCCAGCCCCGAGGTGGTGGAGCGCGAGGTGAGCCGCCCCATCGAGGAGGCGCTCAACACCGTGCAGGGGATCAAGGAGGTCACCTCCACCTCGCTCGAGGGGTCGAGCCTGGTGCGCGTGCAGCTGGAGCTGGGCGTGGACGTGGCCGAGGCGCAGCAGGACGTGCAGAGCAAGGTGGCGCGCATCCGCCGCCAGCTCCCGCCCAACATCGAAGACCCGGTG
>DASWMA010000248.1:0-5123 GCA_036399995.1 Longimicrobium sp.
CAGCAGTTCCGTCCGCGATTCTCCGGGAGGGGGCCCGGGCCGCGGTCGCAGGGACGTCTCCGCCACCTGCGGGTGCGTGTGCTTGCGGCGGGTCGGCCGCGCAGGGCACCTTTCCTCCCCTCAGCAGTTTCCACCCATCCACGGGGGGCGGCGATGAAGATCGGGATCCTGGGCAGCGGGGTGGTGGGGCAGGCGCTGGGAGCGGGCTTCGCCCGCCGCGGCGACCAGGTGGTGGTGGGCACGCGCGACCCCGGCAAGCTGAGCGATTGGGCGGCGGGCACCGACGGCCGCGGCCGCGCCGGCACCTTCGCCGAGGCGGCGGAGCACGGCGAGCTCCTGGTGTTGGCGACGCTCTGGGACGGGACGGAGAACGCGCTCCGGCTGGCCGGCGCCGCGAACACGGCCGGGAAGGTGGTGATCGACGTCACCAACCCGCTCGACTTCAGCGGCGGGATGCCGCGGCTGGCGATCGGCCACGGCGACTCGGGGGGCGAGCAGGTGCAGCGCTGGCTTCCCGACGCGCGCGTGGTGAAGGCGTTCAACATCATCACCGCGGGCGAGATGGTGAACCCCGACTTCCCCTGCGGCCCGCCCACCATGTTCGTGGCCGGGCAGGACGAGGGGGCGAAGGGGACGGTGGCCGGCATCTGCCGCGACTTCGGCTGGGAGGTGGAAGACATCGGCGGCATCGACGCCTCGCGCCTGCTGGAGCCGCTCGCCATGCTGTGGATCACGCACGGCATCCGCTCGGGCGCGTGGAGCCATGCGTTCAAGCTGCTGCGGTAGTTGGTGCGGAGGTGCGGAGGTGCGGAGGTGCGGAGGTGCGGTGGTGCGGAGGTGCGGAGGTGCGGAGGTGCGGAGGTGCGGAGGTGCGGAGGTGCGGAGGTGCGAAGGTGCGGAGGTGCGGAGGTGCGGAGGTGCGGAGGTGCGGAGGTGCGGAGTGCCCAGTGCCCAGTGCCCAGTGCCCGGTGCTGGGCGATCGAAGCGAGGAGGCGGAGAGCGCTCGACAGCGAACGCACTCGCGCACTGGCGCACTCCCGCACCTGTCGCGGTCTGAAAAAAACGCCCGGCACGCGGATGCGTGCCGGGCGGACCGTCAGCCGTGGCGGGACGATGCCCCGCCGTCGATCACGGCTTGGTGAGGTTGAAGCTGTACGAGCCGCTGCCGCTGTACGACTCGACCTTCCAGTAGTAGTAGCCCGCGGTGCCGCTGTAGGTGATGGTCTCGTCGGGGCTCGAGGTGAGCGCCGAGGCGACCTGCGACCAGGCGGACCCGTTCCACTTGTACAGGCGCAGGTCGAAGTCCACGCCCGTGGGCCCGTCCAGCACGCCCTTGTGCGTCCCCGACACCGTGCTCTGGTAATAGGTGCCGTTGGGGATGATGTCGGAGTCGCCGGCGCCGCTCAGCGAGCCCGTGTACGTGGTGCCGGTGGGGGGCGGGGGCGGGGGCGTGGTGCCGCCGCCGCTGAGCAGCGAGTACAGCAGGCGGTTCGGCGAGCCGGTGCCCGCGCTGGTCACCACGCCGGTGGTGGCGGTGGTGACGAGGGCGTTCGTCACCGCCGACGGAAGCGCGCCGGGGCTGCCCTGCAGGTACAGCGCGGCCGCGCCGGCTACGTGCGGGCTGGCCATCGAGGTGCCGTCGATGGTGTTGGTGGCCGTGGTGGACGAGTACCAG
Source organism: Longimicrobium sp. (assembly GCA_036399995.1). Taxonomy (GTDB): domain Bacteria; phylum Gemmatimonadota; class Gemmatimonadetes; order Longimicrobiales; family Longimicrobiaceae; genus Longimicrobium. The sequence continues at coordinate 1,676 of DASWMA010000248.1, forward strand.
GCGGAGGTGATCCCCGAGCCCGGCGCGAAGATGTCCACGCAGCTGCCGTAGTTGGAGTACGAGGCCCGCGCGTCGGTGCGGGTGGTGGCGCCCACGGTGACGGCGTTGGCCGCGCGGGCCGGCGACACGTTGCAGGCGTTCTGGTTCTCGTTGCCCGCCGCCACCACCACCGTCACGCCGGCGTTGTGCATGCGGTTCACCGCGTCGTCGGTGGCCGTGCTGGCGCCGCCGCCCAGCGACATGTTGGCCACCGCCGGCTTGACGTGGTTGTTGGCCACCCAGTCCATGCCGGCGATCACGCCCGAGTTGGTGCCGCTGCCGGAGCAGTTCAGCACGCGCACGGCGATCAGCGAGGCGCTCTTGGCCACGCCGTAGGTGCTGCCGCCCACCGTGCCGGCCACGTGCGTGCCGTGGCCGTTGCAGTCCTGCCCGTTGCGCCCGTCGCCCACCGCGTCGTAGCCCACCGAGGCGCGGCCGCCGAACTGCGTGTGGCTGGTGAGGATGCCGGTGTCGACCACGTACACGCGCACGCCGGCGCCGGTGGGCGTGTACTCGTAGGTGCCCGAGAGCGGGAGGGCGCGCTGGTCGATGCGGTCGATCCCCCAGGTGGCGCCGCTCTGCACCGTGGTGGCCTGCACCTCCTGGTCCTGCTCGATGTAGGCGACGTTCGGGTTGTGCTGCAGGGCGTTGAGCTGCCCGGCGTTCAGCGAGGCGCTGAAGCCGTTGAGCGCGGCCGTGTACACGAAGCGGGGGTCGACGCCCGCCACCGCGGCCACCGAGCGCGGGTTGGCCCCGTCGTTCAGCACCACGATGTACTCGCCGGGGATCGCCCGGCCCGCCACGCCGGCGCGGACCGGCGCGGCCTGGGGCACTTCACGGACCGCGGTGGGCTGCGTGTCGGAGCAGGCCGCCGCGGCAATGGTGAGCACTGCCAGGGCAAGGGGTGTGGCTCTGCGCATGAACGTCCTCCCGGGGGGGTGGCCTTGCCGCGCGCGGCCGTTGTGCCGCGGCGCGGCCGCCGGCGCGTGTAGGGCGCGCGGGCGGGGTTTCGGCAAAAACGCCATCTGCGTCCCGGCGCCAGGGGGCGCCGGGATGGGCAATCCGGACAGGACACGCCTGCCGCGGTGCAACCCTGCAGCTTCGTTTGAGCGGGGACGTAGCAGAGCACGCGCTGGGCCCGGGCTGCCACGTGGCGCAAGTGCGGGCGCGGCATCCGCTTGGGTTTTCGGGAGGGTTGAACGTGCCGCGCGAATGTGGTGCGGCTGCACCAGCCCGGTGCACCGGTCCGGTGCGGAGCGGCGTCTCCACCGGAATTCAGAGGAGAAGGACGTGCAGGTTGGGCAGGTGGGGAACCGCCGATCGTTCACCGCTGAACTGGACGTCGCAAAGCCGTTTGGGATGATCCGCCCCATGCCACGACCCTCGTGTGGGTTCAGACTGGCATTTGGGTCACACGGCCACGGAGAAACGGAGAAGAACGGAGGGAACGGAGAACTGCGCTGTTCTCCGTTCCCTCCGTGTTCTCCGCTTCCTCCGTGTGACCCTGCTGTTGCCGTTCTTCACCCGTGCTCAGCACTCAGCACTCAGCACTCGGTCTCGGGCACTGGGCACTGGGCACTGGGCACTGGGCACTGGGCACTCAGTAGTTGGTGAACAGCAGCCGGTTGGGCGTTCCGTTCGCCACGCTCAGGGAGTGCCGGGTGATGACACCGAGGGTCCCAGCCGCCTTGATGGTGTTGTGCACCGTGGCGGGGGTGGCGAGCGGATTGGTCGCCAGGTACTGCGCCGCCACGCCGGCCACGTGCGGAGTCGCCATCGAGGTGCCGCTCCGGGTGTAGGCGGCGGTGTCGTTGGCGATCCCCGCCGACTTGACGCTGCTCCCCGGCGCCAGGATGTCCACGCAGGTGCCGTAGTTGGAGAAGCTCGACTCGTTGTCGGTGCTGGTGGTGGACCCTACGGTGATGGCGGTGGGCGCGCCGGCCGGCGATTGCAGGCAGGCGTCCTGCGGGGTGCCCGCGAAATCGCCGTTCCCCGCCGCGGCCACCACGGTGAAACCCTTGTAGGTGAGCCGCCCCGCCATGTCGCGCACCGACTGCACGTCTCCGTAGCCCAGGCTCATGTTCACCACGGCGGGCTTCACGCCGTTCTGGATGATCCAGTCCATGGCCGAGATCACCATCGAGGGGGTGCCGTTGCCGACGCAGTTCACCACGCGGCCGGCGCGGATCTGTACGTTCTTGGCCACGCCGTAGCCGATGCCGCCCACGGTTCCGGCCACGTGCGTGCCATGGCCGTGGCAGTCCGCGGCGTTCACGGCGGCGTCACCCACGAAGTTGCCGCCCAGGCCGTTGGCGATGTAGTCGGCGCGGCCGCCGAACTGGTTGTGCGTCTTCCGCACGCCGGTGTCGAGCACGTACACGATGACGCCGGTGCCGTTGCTGGTGTAGGTGAAGGTGCTCGACAGCGGGAGCGTGGGCTCGTCGATGCGGTCGAGCCCCCACACCGGGAAGAGCATGGTGGTGAACAGGCGGTTCGCCTCCACGTCGGGCTCCACGTAGGCCACGGCGGGGTTGTGGCGCAGCGCGTTGAGCTGCCCGGCGTCGAGCTCGCCGGCGAAGCCCTGCAGGCTGGCGGTGAAGACGCGCCTGGGGTTGATTCCCAGCAGCGCCGCCACCGAGCGCGGGTTCTGGTCGTCGTGCAGCACCACGATGTAGTTGCCCGGCCCGTCGGCCGCGCGGGCGGCGGCGGGCGCGCCGGTGGGGGAAAGAGGCTGCTGCGCGCCATCGGAACAGGCGGCGGCAAGGACGAGCAGGGGGACGAGCGCGAGACGACGGGGCATGGGGATGCCTCCTGGGACGGGTGACGTGTGGGAGACCCGGCGATGCGAGTGGATGGTGCAGCCGGGAAGGATGGGTGCAAGCTGCTACAGCAGATAACAGGCCCCGAGTGCCATCAGGTACAAGTGTATCTATCGCAACGACTTGATGAAAAATGCGTACATGTGCGGCGCCGTCGGATCTGGGACATTTTACCACCTGGCGGGACATCCTTGCCGCACGCGGGGTGTGATGCGCCCTGGAATCGGCGCAAGGGCGCGCGCTCCGCGGCGCTGAACGTTGGGATCGGGATCGTGGTGCCACACCGGGTGGGCCCCATCCCCGACTCGCCAGGGCTCGCCACCCCCTCCCCCCAAACAGCCGGGGGGAGGGGGTGAACTTCATCGCGAGTGCGTCGTGCGCCCTGCTGTCCCCTGTCTCCTGTCCCTCGCATCTGCGTGAGGGATGCGCGCCCGGAGGGCCGGGAACGCGGCGGCCCGCGGGCGCCGTCGTCTCGTCGCTCGCGGATGCTGGCGCGGGCCGCCGTGGGCCCGGCGCGGTTGGCAACGGCGGTATCGTTGCCTACCGCGCGCGCAGCCCGGTTTGGCGCCCCGGCGCCAAACACGCCCAAA
>DASWMA010000249.1:0-3281 GCA_036399995.1 Longimicrobium sp.
GGTCAGCCGGACGACGCCGCCGGTCTCGCGTGCCCAACCCTGACGGGTCCACGTCTCCGCCAGCCGCCGCTCGGCGTCTCCGGCGCCGTGCATCGGCCACCCCTGGTCGGTGCGCAGCAGCAGCCAGGCGCGCTCCAGCCCGCCGGTGTCCTCGTCCACCGTCTCCTCCCCGTCCGTCGGCAGCCGGCCGGCGGCAATGCGGTCGCGGTAGTCGTCCCAGCCGCGCACGTTCCAGCGGCGCAGCGGCGGATAGAAGGCGTGAGAGCCGGGTCCCAGCGCCGCGTACGGCTCCCCGGTCCAGTAGACGAAGTTGTGGCGCGAGCGACGGCCGGGGAGGCCGAAGTTGGACACCTCGTAGTGCTCGAACCCCACAGCCGTAAGCGTATGGTGCGCCAGCAGGTACTCGTCGGCGTAGCGGTCCTCGTCGGCCAGCACCTCGCGCCCCTCGCCCACCCAGCGCCCCAGCGGCGCCGCGGCCTCGGCGGTCAGCCCGTAGAGCGACACGTGCTCCGGCTCCAGCGCCAGCGCGTGGAAGAGGTCGGCGTTCCAGTCGCGCCCCAGCCGGTCCGGGATGCCGAAGATCAGGTCCACGCTCACGTTGCCGAACCCCGCCCCGCGCGCGGCGTCCATCGCCCGCCGCGGGCCGTCCACGCCGTGCAGCCGCCCCATCCAGCGCAGCGCCGGCTCGTGGAAGGTCTGAGCGCCCAGGGAGAGACGATTCACCCCCGCGTCGCGCCACGCACGGGCGATCTCGGCGGTGAAGCTCTCCGGGTTGGCCTCGCACGTCCACTCGGCCGCGTCGTCCCACACGGCGTACGGCTCCAGCCGGCGCCGCAGCTCGGCCATCGCATCCGGCCGCAGCATCGACGGCGTGCCGCCGCCCAGGTACACCGTGTCCAGCCGCAGCGGCGAGCCCCACCCGCGCTCGCCGGCGAGAAGGCGCATCTCGGCGGTGATGGCGGCGAGCCAGTCGTCGGTGGGCGCCTGCTGCGTGGCCTGCACGGCGAAGTCGCAGTACGAGCAGCGCCGCACGCAGAACGGCACGTGCACGTACAGCGAGCGGGGCCGGTCTGCCGGCCCCGCCGTGATGGCATCCGCCCGGGGATGCGCCGCGGTCGCGTCAGGGTGTCTCATCCGGCGGAGTGGTACACCGGAAAGGCTCCGGCGTGCGGCGGGTCAGCGACGCACCGTCCGGCGCTCAGGCGTACAGCCGGTGGTGCGGGTCCAGCCAGACGATGTGAAACACCAGGTCGATGAAGAAGCCGTGCACCCGGCCCGTCTCCTTCGAAAGCTGGAACTGGTATGGCTCGAAGCCGCGCAGCTGCGGGTTCAGGTGCGCGAACCCGGAAGGCTCCGTCGTGTGCGCGAAGTCGATCGGGTGCGCGCGCAGTGCGGCCGAGCGGTTGCTCAGCACCTCCTGCGGGCGCAGCGACGAGAGCGCCTGCAGCCGGTCTACCAGCGTATCGAACCACGTCGCGGCGCAGTGCGACGTGTTGAACTTCGCGGTGCGCGCGAAGAAACGGTACGAGAACGAGATGACGCCGCCCGGCGGCGGCGGGGTGGTGATCCGGCCTGCGCGCGGCTCCACCTTGCCGGGCCTGATCCGCCCCATGCGCCCTTACGCGGCCACCCGCGCGGAGTAGAACCGGCGCATGTCCTCATCAGCGATCACGCGGGTGGAGGGCGCGTCCGCCGGCAGGTCGCCACGCGCGTTCTGCCACGGCTCTTCCGAGTGCGTCAGGCGCTCCAGGTCCCACGCCGAGAAGCCGCCGTACACCTCCATGATCTCGCGAAGGTGCTCCTCTACCTCCGCCGGCAGATCGGGCTGCGCAACGTTCTCGGAGATCGGGTTCCACGCGTATCCACGAAAGCGCTGGTAGAGCGGGTGGCAGACCGGTCCGTGCACCCACGCCTTGAACTGGGCGGGAACCAGGCGCTTGCCGTGCAGCGCCAGGAACCACGCCTGCGCGTAGTACACCAGCTTCTGCAGCTTGAGGTTGGTGATGGGGTCGCCAACCTCGTGCGCGAAGCGGATGAACCAGTCCGCAACCTGGTTGGTGGTGACGTGCGGCATCGAGTCGCTCCGGTTTATCTTCGGTCTGAAGCTACAAGATAGATGAAGGCCGCTGAACTCCCGTTCGGGCGTGCGCTCCGGGCGATCACCTCCGCCGGAACTGCTTCCCGGGCAGCGATTCCACCAGCTCGCGCAGCTCCAGCCCAAGGAGCGCGGCCAGCACGTTGCTGGGCGCCATCCCCGTCTCTTCCGAGAGATCGTCCACGGGGCGCGCCTCGGCCGTGAGCGCGGCGTAGACCTTCGCCTCGTCCGGCGCCAGGTCCGGCGGCGGGGGCGCGGGGACGTCGATGTTGGCGGGGGACGCGGGGCCGCCGCCGGACGGCTCGAACGCGTGGCCCACCCCGCGCAGCTCCTCCAGGATGTCGGCCGCGGAGGTGACCAGGCGCGCGCCGTCCTTCAGCAGCTGGTTGGTCCCCGCGCTCTGCGGCGAGCCGATGGGGCCGGGGACGGCGAACACGTCCTTCCCCTGCTCCAGCGCGTAGGTCACGGTGTGCTGCGCGCCGCTCTTCTCCCCCATCTCCACCACCAGCACGCCCAGGCTGAGCGCCGCGATCAGCCGGTTGCGGCGGGGGAAGTTGCCGGCGTTCGGCTCCTCGCCCGGCGGCATCTCGGTGATCAGCAGGCCGCGCTCGCCCACGCGCGCGAAGAGCTTGGCGTTCTCCGGCGGATACACGCGGTCGATGCCGTGCCCCAGCACGCCCACCGTGGTGCCGCCCGCGTCCAGCGCCGCCGCGTGGGCGGCACTGTCGATCCCGCGGGCCATTCCGCTCACGATGGTGAGCCCCGCCCGCGCCAGCTCGCCCGCGAGCGACGCGGCCGCGCGGCGCCCGTACTCGGTGGGCGCGCGGGTGCCCACCATGCCCAGGCCGGGCGAGGCGAGCAGCTCCAGGTTGCCGATGGCGAACAGCAGGTAGGGCGGATCGGGAAGGGTGCGGAACGCCTCGGGATACGCCGCGTCGCCCGGCGTGATCGCGACGGCGCCGGCACGATCGAGCGTCTCCATCGCCACCCGCGCACGCTCCCGGCCCTCGTCGGTGGCCGCGGCGCGCAGGCGCTTCACCAGCTCGCGCCCGAAGCCGGGAACCGCCCCCAGCTCGTCGGCGCCGGCGCCCAGCACCCGCTCGGGGGTGCCGAAGCGCGCCAGCAGCGCCGAGAGCCGCGCCGGGCCGATGCCGTCCACCATGGCCAGCCGGAGGAACGGCTCCAG
>DASWMA010000250.1:0-12569 GCA_036399995.1 Longimicrobium sp.
GCGCGAGCGCCGCCTGCAGTCACTCGTCGACGGGATCGGAGCGAACGAGCGGGCGAGAGACAGGCTGCAACGAAATCGACGAAGAACCTTTCTTTCGTCCCGCCGTCGGACCCGCGAGGATGCTCGTTCCCGGCGTGTGCTACGCGATGCGGAGCCAACTGCGACAGGCGCGCTCCCGCGATCCCGAACCCGGACGAGTCCGGAGCAGTTGCACCGCCGCTCCCGAACCTCCTCCGCCGCTCCTCTGCTGAGTCGGGCTCATTCCTGCCGGAACCTCTCTTCGACCCCACCGCCGGGCTGCGCCCGTGGCTCCCGTGCGACCCGGAAACGGACTCTCCTGCGACCCGGCGCAGTAGCAGGCTGGCCCCCGGTTTGCAGGGGAGCGGGCAAAACGTTTGGCGACGCGCGGAGCATTCTGCTCTTGCGCAACGTGCTTGCGCACCAGGGACTTCGGAGATGCTTTCCACGGGGATCGAGGCGCTCGACGAGCGGCTGGGCGGGCTTCTGCCGTCCCGGTACTACATCGTTTCAGGGGCGCCCGGCACGGGAAAGACGTCGGCCGCCCTCCAGTTCCTGGGGGCCGGGCTCGACGCGGGGGAGCGCTGCGCCATCCTCACGCAGGACGACCCCGACGACCTGCTGGCCCAGGCCGAGTTCCTGGGCTACGACTTCCGCAGCGCCGCCGAATCCGAATCGCTCTCCATCCTGCAGTACCGCCTCGACTTCGCCCACAACTACGCGCGCCTTCCCGAGCCCGGCCGGCTGGTGGACGAGATGCACGGCCTGCTCGAAGACGCGCCGCAGCGCTTCGTGATCGACTCGGCGGTCCCCTTCATCGACTCGGAGACCGCGTCGGGCGACCCGGCGGGCGCGCTGGCGGGGCTGCTGGAGCGGATCGGCGCCACCACCTACGTGACCCTTCCCGGCGACGTGGACCTGCCGCAGTACTGGCGGATCTACGACCGCATCGTGACCGGCGCCGCGGGGATCTTCCACGTGGCGCGGGTGGAGGGGCAGGTGCGCGAGCTGTCGATCCGCAAGCTGCGCCAGGCGGCGGTGAGCACCGAGTCGTTCCGCTTCGTGATCGCGGGGGGCGTGGGGATCGTGGAGCACGCGCCCGCGCCGCCGGTGCACCAGGTGCCCGACGAGGCGCGCCGCCGCGTGGTGGTGCTGAACCTGGACCGCGCCCTTCCCGACGAATTCACCGCCGGGCTCGAGCGCAAGTACGAGGTGCGCACCTTCGACGCGGTCGCCTCGGCCTTCACCGAGCTGGCGCGCGGGCACTTCGGCGCGCTGGTGGTGGCCTTCGACCCGCGCACCCCCGACCCCGCCTTCGACCTGGTGCGCCAGATCCGCGAGCTGGGGATCTCGTCGTCGATCGTCTTCGTGTCTCCCGCCGGCGAGCTGCGCGCCACGGCGCGCGCCCGGGGCTTGCGCGCCGGGGCCGACGAGTTCCTGGGCGAAGACCTGCACCCCAGCGAGTTCCTGGAGCGGGTGGAGGCGAGCCGCCGCCGCGGGCACGGGCCGCTGGAGGCGTCGGCCGCGCCCGAGAGCATGGTGCTGCAGCCGATGGACGAGGAGGGCGAGCCGCTGCCGATCGGCGAGGCCGAGCTGCGCCGGGTGGTGGAGAGCCAGCTGCAGGGGGGGAGCCACCCCTACTTCGCGCTGGCCACCTTCAAGCCCGGCGAAGCCGACCTGGAGCACGTGTGGAAGACGCTCTGCCAGCAACTGCGGGTGCGCGAGGGCGACCTGGTGGCGCGCACCGACGACGGCCGCATCACGGCCTACCTGCACGACATCAACCGCCGCCACGTGAAGGAGCTGCTGGCCCGCATCCGCAAGGCGCACCCGCGGATGCGGGTGGTGGACAGCGTGGACGTGATGACCTATCCCGGCGACCGCGCCGAGGTGGACACCTGGCTGCGCGAAGCTGCGGCCGTGGCGTGAGGAGAGCCCGATGAGAACCGCCCGCCGCTCCGGGTACGGGGTTTCGCTGGTGCTGATGGCGGTGCTGATGCTGGCGCTGGCAGGGGTGGCCGTGGCCCGGCTGCTGCGCGTGGAGCCCGCGCTGCAGGTGAACGTGTTCGGCATCGCCGGCGGCGGCAGCCAGGCGCGCGACGCCGCGTCCGACATCCGCGCCGCCGGCCCCGCGGTGGGGATGGGGCGCCTCCCCGCCGACCTGGGGCTGCCGCTCGCCTTCCGCTACGGCGCCGCCCCCGCATCCCCCGCCCTCGTCCTTGCCCCCCCCGCGGCGTGGACCACGCTGGGGCTGGGCGCGGGCGAGAGCGGGATGCTGGGCCGCGCGCGAGTGCTGGCCGGGCAGGGGCAGGCGCAGGCCGCGCTGGCGCTGTACGACTCGGTGCTGGCGCGGCAGCCGGCCAACGACGACGTGGCGGTGGAGCGCGCCCGCGTCCTTTCCTGGTCTGGCCGCACCGCCGCGGCGGGCGAGGTGCTGGCGGCGGTCGCCCGGCGGCGCGGCGACCCCGCGCTGCGCGTGGAAGCCGCCCGCAACCTGTACTGGGCCGGCGAGATGGACCGCGCCGACGAGCTGCTGGACGACGACGACGAGCCCGCCGGGCTCGCGTCGGCGGCGGCGGAGGAGGCCCCGGCCGCGGGGAGCGGGCGCGCGTCCGCGCCCGTCGTCGCGACTACGACGTCGTCTTCGACGGCTCCGACTCTGGCTTCCGCGGCGGCTCCCGCGCGCCGGGCGCTGCCCGGCTCGGCCGCCGCGCTGCGCGATTCGATCCGCAACGCCGCGAACCCGTCGGTGGCCCGCGCGCGCCGCTGGGTGCGCCAGCGCAACGGGGCGATGGAGAACCTGGCGCTGGCCCGCGCCTACGTCCGCGAGCGCCGGCCGGCCGCGTCGCTGGCCCCGTACCGCACGGCGCTGCGCCTGGGCGCCCGCGACTCGCTGCGGCTGGAGCTGGCCAGCGCCGCGCTGCAGGCCGACTCGCCCGCGGTGGCGGCGGTGGCGTTCGGCGAGTGGCTCGAGCGCAACCCGGGCGACCGCGACACCCGGCTGCAGCGCGCCCGCGCGCTGGCCTGGTCGCGCGACTACCCGGCCGCCGCGCGCGAGTACGCCCGCGTGCTCGACGGGCGCGACGACCCCGCCGTGCGCTACGAGCTGGGCGAGGCGCTGGCCTTCGGGGGCGACACGGTGGGAGCGCGGTCGAACCTGGAGCGCGTGGTCGGCGCGGACCCGCGCAACGCGCGCGCGCACCGGCTGCTGGGTGACCTGGACCGCTGGTCCGGCCGCTGGACGTCGTCGCTGGCGCGCTACCGCTCGGCCCGCGAGCTCGATGCGTCGCTGGAGGGGGTGGACGCCGCGATGGCCGAGTCGCGCGAGGGGCTGCGGCGCGAGCGCGAGGCGCGCGTCGCCGGGCTCCCCGATGCCGGCGTGCGCGCCGACGGGATGGGCGACAGCGAGGGCTTCCGCCGCGCGTCGGTGGAGGGGACGCGGCAGTGGGTGAACGTGGACGACGGGAGCACGCTGGCGGTGCGGGCCAGGACCGACCGCATGTCGGCCGTGGAGCCCGGGGCGGAGCAGGGCGTGGCCGTGTCGGCCGAGGCCGCGCGGTCGCTCGGGCCCGTCCGCGCGACGGGTGGGATCGGGGTGGAGGCGTTCGCCGGGCACGTGCTGCCGACCGCGCTGGCCTCCGTCTCGTACGGAAGCGGGGACGGCACCGTGGCGGCGCTCCGCGTCGTCCGCGAAGGCGCGGTGCGGCGGACGGCCACCGCGGCGAGCGTGGAGGCCGGCGTGGTCTCGAGCCGCGTGGAGGCCAGCGGCGCCACCCCCCTGGGCGGCGTGACGGTGGAAGCCATGGCCGGCGCGGAGCGGCTGAGCTCGGAGGCGGGGGAGACGGACCGGCTGGAGGCGTCGGTGGCCGCCACGCGCGCGGTGACCGAGAACCTGCGCCTCTCGCTCTCGGCCTCGGGGATGACGACCAGCGCCGCGGCGCCGGTGGTGGAAGGGCGCACGCTGTACTGGAGCCCGCGCAAGTACGTGCAGATGCAGCTGGCCGCCGCGCTGCGGCGCCGGATGACGCGCACGGTGGAGGTGGAGGTGCGCGCGGCGCCCGGGGCGGCGTGGGTGGAAGAGCGCGCCGGGGCGCGGCGCTTCAACACCAGCGGCATCCTCCCCGCGCTGGCGCTGGGGAGCGAGGTGCGCTACGGCGTGGGGACGTGGTCGGTGAACGGCGCGGCCGACTTCAGCGCGGTGGGCACGCGCGGCTACCGGTCCCTGTCGGCGCGCGTGTACCTCTCCCGCGCCGTGAGGGTGCGGTGAGGCGGAAGGGCGCGTACACGGCGGCCGCCACCGGGGCGGCCGTCGCGCTTGCGGGGCTGGCCTCGCTGGTGCTGGCCGTGGCCGCGTCGCTGCAGCTTCCGCCCGCGCTGCAGACGGGGCTGGTGCGGGCGACGGTGGTGCTCTTCTTCACCTTCATGTTCCTGCTGGTGCTGCGCTACCTGTCGCTGCTCTGGCTGGGATACCTGCACTTCGTGCACGACGGCGTGCACCACGCCGACGACGGCGAGGAGTTCTCGCCGCCGGTCAGCATCATCGTTCCCGCGTACAACGAGGGCTCGCTGATCGCCACGTCGGTCCGCTCGCTCCTGGCGCAGCAGTACCCGCGCTTCGAGGTGCTGGTGGTGGACGACGGGAGCACCGACGACACCTACGCCCAGGCGGCCGCCTTCTCGGGGCGCCACGGCGGGGTGAACGTGCGCGTGGTGAGCAAGGGGAACTCGGGGAAGGCCGGGGCGCTCAACACGGGGATCGCCCTGTCGCGCTACCCCTTCGTGCTGTGCGTGGACGGCGACTCGCGGCTGTCGGAGAACACCCTGCGGCGGATGGTGCGCCACTTCCGCGACCCCGACGTGGCCGCGGTCGCCGGGAACGTGAAGGTGGTGAACCGGATCGGCTTCTGGGCGCGGCTGCAGGCGCTGGAGTACATCGAGGGGCACAACATGGCGCGCCGGGCGCAGGGGTTCATGCGCGCGGTCAACATCATCCCCGGCCCGGTGGGGATGTTCCGCCGCGAGACGGTGCAGCGGCTGGGCGGCTACGACACCGACACCTTCGCCGAGGACGCCGACCTCACGCTCAAGATCCTGGCGGCGGGGTGGCGGGTGGAGTACGAGGACAGCGCGCTGGCGTGGACCGAGGCGCCCGAGAGCCTGAACGCGCTGATCAAGCAGCGCTACCGCTGGACGCGCGGCATCCTGCAGGCGCTGCGCAAGCAGAAGCGCGTGCTGAGCGACCCGCAGAGCTTCAACACCTGGCTCTCGGTGGTGATGATGATCTTCGAGGCGCTGCTCTGGCCGGCGATGAACGTGGCGGGGAGCATCTTCTTCGTGACCATCGCGGTGGCGTTCGGCGCCAGCTCGCACCTGGTGGCGTGGTGGGTTCTGCTCACCCTGCTCGACCTGGCGGCCGCGCTGTACACCGTGGCCATCGAGAAGGAAGACCTGCGCCTGGTGCCGCTGGCGGTGGTGTACCGGTTCGTGTTCGTGCTGTTGATCGACGTGGCCAAGCTGTTCGCCACGGTGGAGGAGTTCGTGGGGGTCAAGATGAGCTGGGGGAAGCTGGAACGACTGGGGAGGATCTGATGGACATCGTGCAACTGATGGTCGTAGGGATGGTGCTCACGATCCTGGCCACGCTGGTGCTGGCCACCGTGAGCTACGGCGCCTTCAAGGTGCGCGAGCGCCGCGCGCCCGGCAGCGCGCACGCGCCCGACGCCACGCCGCTCTTCTTCGAGCGCGTGCGCGTCGTGCCGCGCGACGGCAAGCCGGCGGCCTGACCGTGCCCCAGGGGAGCCCGCGCCGCACCGTCGTGCTCTTCTGCGTGGCGGTGCTGGTGGCGGTCACCGGGCTGGGCGCCGCCGTGTGGCGCTCGTTCAGCACCGGCGCCGAGGCCGAGCACGGGGCCGAGAACTCGGGCGAGTACACCGCGCCCGCCGCGATCCCCAGCGTGCTGGCCGAGCCGTCGCTGGCGGGGGTGCGCGCCGCCGTGTGGGCCGACCCGCGCAACGCGCCGCAGCGCGCCCCCGGCGCCTACGACGCCGAGGTGGGGCGCTGGCGCGCGTGGCTGGCCCGGGCGGGGGCGCAGGTGGTGGCGCCCGAGCAGGCCGAGGTGGTGGTGATGCCCTACGCCGCCTGCCTGGGGCTGGCCGAGCGCCAGCGGGTGGCGGCGCTGCTGCGGGCGGGGCGGGGGATCGTGACCACGGGGATGCTGGGCGCGCGCACCGAGAACTGCCACCCGCTCCCCGACACGCTGCTGCACGCGCTGCTGGGGCGCGGCGGCGCCGGCATCGCGCCGGTGCCGCGGGCTTCGGGCGCCTCGCTCTACGGCGTGGTGCTGGGCGAGACGGCGCTGAGCGCCGGGCTCCCCCCGGGGTCGCGCTTCGAGGTGCGCTCGGCCGACCAGGTCACCTTCCGCGACCCCGGCCGGGCGGTGTTCTGGAGCGACTTCTTCCGCAAGCCGGTGCGCCCCGGCGGCGCGCAGCACTTCGACGCGGCCATGGTGCGCGCGCGGGTGGGGCCCGGGCGGGTGGCGGCGTTCGGCTTCGGGATGTCGCACGTGGTGCCGGGGTGGAGCGAAGAGGTGGCGCGGCGGCTGGCGGCCAACGCGGTGCGCTGGGCGGCGGGGAAGCCGGTGGTGCAGATGGCCGCGTGGCCGCAGGGGAAGCGCGCGGCCGCCGTGGTGGCGCAGGACGTGGAGGCCGACTACCGCAACGCGGTCGGCGCGGTGGAGATCCTGGAGCGCGAGCGGATCCCGGCGACCTTCTTCGTGATGGGGCGCCTGGCCAGCCGCGAGCGGAGGACCACCGCGCGGCTGCGCGACTACGGCGAGATCGCCAGCCACACCTACGACCATCGCGCGCTCGACCAGCGCGTGGGCGACGACCTGGTGAACAGCCTGCGGCGGTCGAAGGAGAACGCCGAGGAGCTCTCGGGCCGCCCGGTGCTGGGGCTGCGGCCGCCGGCCGAGCGCTTCAACATGGAGACGCTGCGGGCGTGGGCCGGCGTGGGCGGGACGTACGTGTTCGCCGCCAACAACGTGCGCGCGGCGGGGCCCGAGCTGGTGCCGCTGGGGGCCGACACGCTGGTGCTGCTGGCGCGCGTGGTGGGCGACGACTTCCACGTGCTGGAGCGGGCCGGCGTGCGCGACCGGGGGACGATGTCGAAGGACCTGCTGCGCGAGCTGGACGAGGTGATCGCCCAGCACGGGCTGTACATGTTCAGCTACCACTCGCAGCTCTTCGCGCGCCCCGACCTGCGCCCCGTCCTCCAGTCGCTGGCCGAGGCGCTGCACGCCACGCCGCAGGTGTGGGTGGCGCCCGCCGGCGAGGTGGCGGCGTGGTGGCGCGCCCGCGCCGCCGTCCGCATCCACCCCTCGCCCGACGGCCGCACCGCGCGGCTCGAGAACCACGGGCGCACGCCGTTCAAGGAGGGCGTGCTGCTGGTGGACCTGCCCAATGGCCAGCAGCGCCGGCTCACGCTGCCGGAGCTGGCACCGGGGACGGCGGCCACCGTCTCGCTCCCCACGAGCTGACCGAGATCCGGAAGGGCATGTCTCACGCTCTGCGTGAGACCAAATGCGGTAATCGACTTGTGCCTTCTGCACCCGACTCCTCCTCGTCATCCTGAGGCCGACCACGCCGACTTCGCGGCATGCACAAATGGTCGCAGGCCGAAGGATCTATAGCCGGATTGCGCGAAATTCCCGGTCGTAGCGCATCCGATGTTTTAGATCCTTCGCGCTGCGGCCATTGCGGCACGCCTCGGGTGCAGCGTGGTCGCGCTCAGGATGACGGGGGCGGTGTCGTGCGAATTCACAATCAACCGCTGAAATTCGGTAGGGGCTTTTTCAGTTCCGGAACAGGTAGCTGAGCTTGAGGAAGAGCCCGTCCGTGCGCGGCGCCAGGCCGTCGAAGCGGAACGCCTCGTCGTCCACCACCTCGCGGCCGTAGCCCAGGAACGCCACGGTGCCCGGCGACGGGCGCCAGCTGAGCAGCGCGTCCAGCCGCAGCGGGTTGCGCTGGGCCAGGTCCCACGCGGGGCGGTTGCCGCGGCGCACGCGGAACGGCTCGCCGCCCTGCAGGTACGGCCGCCCGTCGGGCGTGCGCAGCACGTCGGCCTCTTCCACCGAGTACTGCGCCAGCCCGCGCACCGCCACCGCGCGGGTCACCTGGTACTCCACCCGCAGCCGCGGCACCAGCGCGCGCGAGTAGCGCGAATCGTCGCGGGCGCGGTGCAGCAGCACGCGCCGCAGGCTGGCGTCCACCCGCAACGCCGCGGTGGGCCGCAGCGCAACGGCGGCCTCCAGCGCCTGCTCGCGCCCGCGCGTTCCCTCGGAAAAGATCGGGACGGCGCCGGAATACGCCTCGAACGCCACGTCCATCCACTTGAAGTACGACGACTCGAGCCGCAGCGCCACGCCGTTCAGCCCGCCCATCCGCGCGTTTGGCCCTACCAGCACGTCGCCCGTCTCCACCCCGTCCACCGGTGACGGGAGCGAGTACCCCGCGTAGTCGGCCGGGTCCAGGGTGTAGAAGCCGCGGGAGACGGACAGCTCCACCTCGTGGTTGCCGCGCAGCTCCGCTTCGAGCGCGAGCCCCGCGTCGCCCTCCACGGCTCCGCCGCCGCGCCAGAAGCGCCGCCCCACGTACACGCCGCCGCCGCTCTGGACGAAGTCCACGCGCTCGACCCGGGCGCCGGGCGCGCCGTACCACGAGAAGCGATTGCGCCCCGACAGCTCGGTGATCCCCGTCCGCCGCACGAACCCCGTCTCGGTCTCGAAATCTTCCGGCACGTCGCGGAGGGTGGCGATGAACCCCCAGCGCCGGGCCGTGCGGTCCAGGAAGAGGTGGCCGATGTGGGCCGCGCGCTCGTCCAGCGCCACCGCCACGCGCTCCCCCGGCGCGCCGGCCGAGTCCGCCCCCGCCGCGGCGGGCGTCCACGCGCGCGTCCAGCTTCCGCCCAGCTGCGCCCCCGCCATGTAGACCTGGCCGAAGCGGATGCGCGCGTCCACCGCCGCCACGCGGTTGAAGGCGCCGCCCGTCTCGCGGCTGGTGGCCAGCAGCCCCAGCGTGGAGCCCCGGCCCACGTCGCGCCGCAGCCGCGCGATCTGCACCAGCGCACGCGCGGGCGTGGGGGCGAAGGGGGCGGGGTCGTGGCGCGGCGCGTCGTCCAGCGCGCCCAGCCAGGCCAGGTTCAGCGCGCCCACCTTGCCGGTGACCCGCGCGCCGGCCGCCGGGGCCACGATCGACCGCGTGTACACCAGCGCCTCGGGGGTGGAGAAGAGGTCGGCGCCTTCCAGGAAGAACGGCCGCTTCTCTTCCAGCGAGAGGGCGAAGCGCTCGTTCACGGTGATCTGGTCGGCGTCGGCCTCCACGGTGCTGAAATCGGGGTTGACCGTGGCGTCGAGCGTGAGCTCGCTGGTGATGCCGTACTTCAGGTTCACCCCCAGGTCGGGCTCGGTGGGCCCGCGGCGGAACCCCTGGTCGCCGGTGGTGCCCTCGCGGCGCGCGGTGAAGGTGCGGTTCACCTCCACCGGGCGCCCCGGCCGCAGCCCGTGGATGCCGGAGAGGGTGCCGCTCTGCGCCAGCTCGGCCGGCTGGTTGCGCGAGCGCGGCGCCCAGCTCTCCTCGGCCCCCGCAGAGGGGATCACGCGGATCACGTTCAGCCCCCACGTCTGCCCGGCGCCGGAGGGGAACTTGAGCGACCGCAGCGGGATGCGGATCTCCACCTCGTACCCCTCGCCGGTGAGCCGCCCGCGCGAGTCGAACACGAAGTCGGGGCTGAAGGTGAAGCCGTCCCACTCGCCGTCGGAGAACGTCCCGTCCTGCTGGATCCCCAGCGGGTTGACGAAGATGGCGAAGGCGCGGCGGCGGTCGTGGAAGGTGTCGAGGAGGATGCGGACGTGGTCGTCGGCGGTGATCTGGTCGCGCTCGGCCAGCGTGCTGCGGATGCGCGACGGATCCGCCGCGTGCGCGCGGATGCCGATGAACAGCTCGCGCGGCGTGTAGAACACCAGCGTCTCCGTCCGCTCGCGCGCGGCGATCCCCTCCGCCGGGGTGGACTGGGTGAAGCCGGTGAGCACGGCGGCGGTCCGCCACGCGGGCTCGTCGAGCGTGCCGTCCACGCGCACGCCGGGATCGTCCACGCGCGGGATGCGGGCGTCGAGCTGGCCGCGCGCGCCGTCGTACACGGCCGCGGGCACGGTGTCGGCCGAAAGCGGGCAGGCCGGTGCGCAGGCAAGGGCACCGGCCATCAACAATGTGATCATTCGGATGCGGGGATTGGGTCCGCCGCAAAGATATCCCCGCCGCCCCGCCCGTGCGACCCCGCGCGACCCGCCGGAATCCGCGTGCCCCTGCACTCGTCAGGCGAGACGCTCACCCCAGAGTTTCTTCAGCAGGACGACCACGGCGACGAACGCGAGGCATGCGGCAGATGCGACCGCCACCTCCGCTGCGCTCGGCGGAAAGATGAGGATGAAGCCCCGACCCTTGATCAGGGATGAGAAGCTGGATACGCAGAACGGCGTGAGGAACAACCGGAAAACCTGCCAGCGATCGACCCTGCCGCCCTCTGGCCGGCGAACGGAAAGCCAGAGTGCGACACCGATGACTCCGCTGATGCCCACCGCGTTGAGCCAGATGGCGGGGGATGGGTCGAAGTACCTCACCACGACAACGACGTACCACACCAGGTAGCACCACAACGCGATCTTGCCCGGGGGCAGTTGCGCGACGTACCTGCGAAGCGAAGCTACCACAGAGGGAGGCATTGGGCTCGGATTTCTGCGCGGTTTGGTCCGGTTGAAGACACTGTTCGTGTTTCATCCATGCACGATGTGCGGGCGTCGAGCTAGCCGCACGCGCCGTCGTACACGGTCGCGGGCACGGTGTCGGCCAAAAGCGGGCTGCCCGGTGCGCAGGCAAGGCACCGGCCCATCATATCAGCAGAGCGATCGTTCGCATGCGGGGATTGGGTCCGCCGCAAAGATATCCCCGTCACACTGCCCGTGCGACCCCGCACGACCGGGCCGGAAACCGCTGCCCCGTTCGTGCTGGAATGGGCCGGCGTGTGCGACGGGCGGACGATGTCGAAAGACCTGCTGGCGCGAGCTTGGACGAGAGAATCGCCCAGTGCGGGCTGTACATGTTCAGCTACCACTCGCAGTTGTTCGCGTCCTAACCTGCGCCCGTCGTCCAGTCACTTGGCCCAGGCGCTGCACGCCACGCCGCAGGTGTGGGTGGCGCCCGCCGACGAGGTGTCGCGCACGCCCCGCCGCCCGCATTGACCCCTCGCCCGATGGCCGCACCGCGCGGCTGGAGAATCACGGCGGACGCCGTTCAGCAGGGCGTGTTGCTGGTGGAACTTCCCAATGGGACGCAACGGCGGCTCACGCTTGCGGAACTGGCGCCGAGCACGGCCGTCACCGTCTCGCTCTCCACGAGTTGAAAGCTGCTGGGGTTACACAGAGACACGGAGGCACAGAGAGGTTCCTCCGCGCCTCCGCCTTTTCGTCTGGTGAAGATTCCGTTTCCGGAGAATGGACTACCGATTTCATCACGGCTGCGGCGGCCGCCCCAGGTCGCACCGCGAGGCGTCGTGGCCACCTTGACCGCGCCGCGCTTGTTGGTTGCCCGGCGCACCGGCTCGCGCAGCCTCCACCAGCGGTTGTACGGGCGCCTTAGCGCGGCTGGGACTGGGGGAGGACGCTACTTCGGGCAGACCATTTTAGCCTCTGCGCGCTCGACGGCCTTCACGTTTCTCCAATCCAAGTCCGTCAACCGATCCGTGGTAAAGTGCGGGTCGATCTTGTACCAAGGCTGCGCGGAGAAGTAATCCCGGGCCTCCCTCGACTTGGTGAAGGCTCGTCCATAGCGGGCGAACACCACGTTGCGCAGCAGGTCGAGCTCCACGCAGTCAAGCCCGGCGAGATCCGACCCACGTAAGGGCCTGCCCTCCCGTGCGGTCTCTTCCACCCCCAAGAATGAGACCCGCTCAGACACGGAACGGCTGTTATTCCGCGTTTGGATGTAGTCAGCGTACCCAACGCCGACGCCTGCTGCGGTAAGGGCGAGGATGAGAAACTCTTCGAGGCGAGTCATGCGCGGATACAGTTGGTCTAGTGCCGCAAGAGGTTTGACTTCAACAATCTACATAAACGTTACGGTGGAATCTACTCCGGTGTTTCACAACAGAAACAAGCGTATCTGTCGACGTGCGATGCTGCCGCGGAACCACCGGCTTACCGGATTGCCGGTACTAACAGTGAATCGACCATGGTGTGAATCGCGTCAAGGTGATCCTTGTCGGATTGGATGCACGCATCGGCCAAGCACGAGGTAAAGACTGCGACGACACGGAGATCAGGGATCACGAAAATGTACTGGCCGCCGAATCCCCACGTGAAGTACACCTCGTTGCCTTCCACCTCCTTGATGTACCAGCCGAACCCGTACTTGAAGCCGCTGTCTTCCGACCGCCCGCGTGGACGAAAGCTTTCGAGCACCCATGCACGGGGGACTACCTGCCTGTCACCAAAGCGACCC
>DASWMA010000251.1:0-5368 GCA_036399995.1 Longimicrobium sp.
AGCGCCTCGACCAGCCCCGCGAGCGCCGTGTGCATCAGCGCGCACACCCGCTCCGCGCCCACCTCCGCCTCCGCCTGCACCTGCAGGGAGAACGCATCTCCCCAGTCGTTCACGGCCAGGTTGAGCGGGTAGTTCGAACGCTCCATGACGTGCATGGCCTGCCTCGGCCCGCGCGCGGAGCCTGTTCCTCCACCTCCTCCCGCATGCCGGTAGTTGAATAGCGCCGAGAACAGCGGCTCCGGCGCCGGCACGCCGCTGGACTGCTGCGCCAGCGCGAGCGACGCG
Source organism: Longimicrobium sp. (assembly GCA_036399995.1). Classification (GTDB taxonomy): domain Bacteria; phylum Gemmatimonadota; class Gemmatimonadetes; order Longimicrobiales; family Longimicrobiaceae; genus Longimicrobium. The sequence continues at coordinate 286 of DASWMA010000251.1, forward strand.
TGCTCGTGGTGCACCAGGCTGGCCAGAAGCGCCTGCGCCCGGCGAACGCTCGCCTCCGCACCTTCCTCGCCCACCCGGACCCGCACCGGCAGCGTGTTGATGAACGGCCCCAGCACCCGGTCCGCGCCCTCCCCACCCTGCATCCGCCCGAAGAGCACGGTGCCGAAGACCACGTCGTCGCGGCCCGAGGTCCCCGCCAGCACCTGCGCGTACGCCACGTGGCACATGGCCGCCACGCTCACCCCCAGCGCCCGCGCACGCTCCCGCAGCCGCGCTCCGAGCCCCTCCTCCAGCCGCAGCATCCCCTGCTCCAGCCCCAGCCCGTCTCCCCGCACCTCGCGCAGCCCGAACGGCGCCGTCGGCTCGTCGACGTCGCCCAGCAGCTCGCGGAAGAACGCTTCGTGCTCCGCCCGGCTCACCCCCAGCCGCGCCTGCGCCACGTAGTTGCGGAAGGGGAGCGGAGCCGGCAGCCGCTCCGCGCGGCCGTCCAGGTGCGCCTCCATCTCCTCGCGCAGCACGTCTGCGGTGGTATGGTCGCTCACCATGTGGTGCAGCAGCAGCAGCAGCCCCCAGCGCCCCGCGACGGCCTCACGGCCGACGTAGGCACGCAGCAGGGGCGCGCGGCTCATATCCATGCGGTGGTGCAGCGGATCGATGCGCTCGTACAGCTGCCTCGCCGCATCCCTGGCGGCCGGGTCGACCTCCACCTCTTCGACCGGGAGGGGAGCGTGACGCCAGACCACCTGCACCGGCTCGGTGAGCCCCTCCCACACCACCGCCGTGCGCAGGACGTCGTGCCGCGCGACCACCGCCTGCAGCGCGGCCAGGTAGGCGTCCCGCTGCTCGCGGCTCTCGAAGGCGAACGGCTGCGGGAGGAGGTAGGGGTCGCTCTCCGGGGTGAGCAGGTGGTGGAAGAGGATCCCTTCCTGCAGGGGCGCCAGGGGATAGATGTCCTGCACGTTCCCCGCGCCGCCCGGCACGCCGGCCACGATGCGGTCGATCTCCGGCTGCGTGAGCTCCACCAGCGGGAGCATCTCCGGCGTGATGGCGCCGCAGCCGGCCGGGATCCGGTTCGCCGGGATCGCGACCTCGCGGACGTCGCCGCCCGCCGCCGCGGCGAGCTCCGCCACCGTGGGCGTGGTGAACAGGGCGCGTACGTCGGCGCGCACGCCGCGGCGGCGCATGCGCTCCACGAGGGTGACCGCCAACAGGGAGTGGCCCCCCAGGGCGAAGAAGTTGTCGTGCACCCCCACCCGCTCCACCTTCAGCACCTCGGCCCAGATCCCCGCCAGCAGTTCCTCGGCCGGCGTCCGCGGTGCCACGTACCGGTCCGCGTCGGCCGCGTACTCCGGCGCCGGCAGCGCCTTGCTGTCCAGCTTGCCGTTCGGCGTCAGCGGCAGGGCGTCCAGGAAGACGAACGCGGAGGGGACCATGTACTCCGGCAGGATGCGCCGCAGGCGGTCACGCAGCGCCTCGGCTTCCGCTTCTCCCACCACGTACGCCACCAGCCGCCGGTCGCCCGCCTCGTCCTCGCGCACGACGACGGTGCAGTCCGCGACGCCGGGCGCCTGGCGCAGCGCACCCTCGATCTCGCCCAGCTCGATGCGAAAGCCGCGGATCTTCACCTGCTCGTCCAGGCGGCCCATGTAGTCCAGCGTTCCGTCCGCCAGCCACCGCACCCGGTCGCCCGTGCGATACAGCTTCCCCGTGCCGAACGGGTCCTCCACGAACCGCTGCGCCGTCAGCTCAGGACGGTTCAGGTAGCCACGCGCCACGCCGCCGCCGCCCACGTACAGCTCGCCCGGCACCCCGATCGGCACCGGCCGCCGCGCCGGGTCCAGCACGTACAGCCGCAGGTCGGGAATCGCCCGTCCGATCGGGCTCCCCGATCCGCCGAAGACGTCCTCGCGGCCCAGCGGCCGCCAGGTCACGTGCACGGTGGTCTCGGTGATCCCGTACATGTTCACCAGCCGCGGCGTCTCGGCGCCGCGGCGCTCCACCCACTCGCGGAGCGTGGCGGGCTCCAGCGCCTCTCCGCCGAACACCACCACGCGCAGCGCCAGCTCGCCGCCCCGCTCAGCGTCCACCCGCATGAACTGGCGGAACGCCGAGGGCGTCTGGTTGAGCACGGTGACGCCCTCACGCCGGACCAGCGCGTGGAACGCCTCGGGGTCGCGGCTCACGTCCACCGGCACCACCACCACGCGGCCACCGTACAGCAGCGCGCCCCACAGCTCCCAGACGGAGAAGTCGAAGGCGTAGGAGTGGAAGAGCGTCCACACGTCGTCCGGGCCGAAGCCGAACCAGGCGTCGGTGGCCGTGAAGAGCCGCGCGACGTTGCGGTGCTCGATCAGCGCGCCCTTGGGCGTGCCGGTCGATCCGGACGTGTAGATGACGTACGCCAGGCTCTGCGCCGTCGCCCCGCTGGCGGGATTCTCCGTGCTCTCGGCCGCAATCTCCGCCTGCGCGGCGTCCAGGCTGATCAGCTCTACGCCGTCCGGCACCCGGAGCGTCGCGCGGACCTTCTCCTGCGCCAGCAGCACCGGCACTCCGGCGTCGGAGAGGGTGAAGGCCAGACGATCCGCCGGATACGCAGGGTCCAGCGGCACGTATGCGCCGCCCGCCTTGAGCACGGCCAGGATGCCGACCACCATCTCCAGGCTGCGCTCCAGGCAGATCCCCACCCGCACCTCGGGCCCCACCCCGCGCCGCCGCAGGTAGTGGGCGAGCTGGTTGGCGCGGGTGTTGAGCTCCGCGTAGCTCAGCGCCGCTCCGTCGTAGACGACCGCCACCGCCCCGGGCGTGCGATCCGCCTGGGTCTCGAACAGCTGGTGGATGCAGAGGTCGGCTGGATACCCGGCGCCCGTGGGGTTCCACTCCTCCAGCACCAGCGCACGCTCTGCCTCGCCCAGCAGGTCCAGTTGCGAAAGCCGCACGTCCGCATCGGCGGCGACCTGCTCCAGCACCCGTGCCAGGTGGCCGACCATCCGGTCCACCGTGCCGCGCTCGAAGAGGTCGGTGCTGTAGTTCAGTCCACCGCGCAGGCCCTGGGGGGTCGCCGCGAGCGTCAGGGAAAGATCGAACTTCGCGATCTCCATGGCCGCACCGGCGCCGCTCACCTCGAGCGCCGGGAGAGCGCCTCCCCCGCCCCCGGCGTTCTGCAGCGTGAACATCACCTGGAAGAGCGGCGAGTGGCTCAACGACCGCTCCGGCTGCAGCTCGGCCACCAGCTTCTCGAAGGGCACCTCCTGGTGCGCATACGCGCCCAGCGTCGCCTCCCGCACGCGCCGCAGGGTCTCGCGGAAGGAGGGGTCTCCCGAGAGGTCGGTCCGCAGCACCAGGGTGTTGAGGAACAGGCCGATCAGCTCCTCGATCTCTTTCCGCGTGCGCCCCGCGATCGGGCTGCCCACCACGATGTCGTCGCTCCCGCTGTACTTCGAGAGCAGCACCTGGAAGGCACCCAGCAGCGTCATGTACAGCGTGGCGCCCTCGCTCCGCCCCAGCGCCTGCAGCCGCTCCAGCAGCTCCGGGGGGAGCTCCACCGGAACCAGCGCGCCCCGGTACGTCTGCACCGCCGGGCGCGGATGGTCCGTCGGCAGCTCCAGCAGCGCGGGTGCGTCCGCCAGCCGCTCCTTCCAGTACGCCAGCTGCCGGTCCAGCACCTCGCCCGCCAGCTGCCCGCGCTGCCACACCGCGTAGTCGGCGTACTGCACCGCCAGCTCCGGCAGCGGCGACTCCCGGCCCTCGCGGTACGCCGCGTACAGCGCCGACAGCTCCCGGAAGAGCACCCCCATGCTCCACCCGTCGCTGACGACGTGGTGCATCGAGAGAAGGAGCACGTGGTCTTCCTCGCCCAGCCGCAGCAGCGCGGCGCGGAAGAGCGGCCCCGCCGAGAGGTCGAACGCCCGCCGCGCCTCCTCGCCGGCGCGCCCCCTCACCGCCGCCTCCCGATCCGCCTCGCCCAGCGCCGACAGGTCCTCCACCGGCAGGGCGAACCCGCCGAAGGGCACGATCACCTGCACCGGCGAGCCGTCCACCTCGGCGAAGACCGCCCGCAGCGCCTCGTGACGCCGGACGATCTCGCTCAAGCTCCGCTCAAGCGCCGCCTCATCCAGTGCGCCCGTCAGACGCAGCGCGGCGGGGATGTTGTAGGTGGCGCTTCCCGGCTCCAGCCGGTCGATGAACCAGAGCCGCTCCTGCGCGAAGGAGAGCGGCAGCGCACCCGTGCGCTCGGTCGGCACCACCGGCGGCAGCACCGGCAGCTCCGCGCGCCGCAGCTCCTCCACGCGCACGGCCATCTCCGCCACCGTGGGCCCCTCGAACAGCGCCCGCAGCGGCAGCTCCACGGCGAACACGTCCCGGACGCGCGAGACCACGCGAGTGGCCAGCAGCGAGTGCCCGCCCAGCTCGAAGAAGCTTTCCTCCACCCCCACGCGTTCCAGCCGCAGCACCTCCGCCCAGATCCCCGCCAGCACCTCCTCGCTCGGCGTCCGCGGCGCCACGTACCGGTCCGCGCCGGCGGCGTACTCCGGCGCCGGCAGCGCCTTCCGGTCCAGCTTTCCGTTCGGGGTAAGCGGAAGCCTCTCCAGCACCACGATCGCCGCCGGCACCATGTACTCCGGCAGGCTCCGCCGCACGTGCGCGCGCAACGCGTCCGCCTCCACGTCGCCTGCCACGTACGCCACGACCCGCTTCTCGCCCGCATCCTCGCGCGTCACGACGAGCGCGTCGCGCACCGCATCGTGGCTCCGCAGCGCCGCCTCGATCTCGCCCAGCTCGATACGGAAGCCGCGGATCTTCACCTGGAAGTCGGCGCGCCCCAGGAACTCCAGCGTCCCGTCCACCATCCAGCGCACCCGGTCGCCCGTCCGGTACAGGCGCGCACCCGTCTCGCCCGAGAACGGATCGGGGACGAAGCGCTCCGCCGTCAGCCCCGGCCGGTCCAGGTACCCGCGCGCCAGCCCCGCCCCGCCCACGTACAGCTCCCCGGCCACCCCGACGGGCACGGGAAGCATCCGCGGGCCCAGCACGTACGTCGCCACGTTCGGCAGCGGGCCGCCGATGGCCGCCGCGGGGCCCGACG
>DASWMA010000252.1:0-12605 GCA_036399995.1 Longimicrobium sp.
GCTGGGGGTGCACGACGAGTTCTTCGAGCTGGGCGGGCACTCGCTGCTGGCCACGCGGGTGGTGTCGTCGGTGCGCGAGGTGTTCGGCGTGGAGCTGCCGCTGCGGGCGCTCTTCGAGGGGCCCACGGTGGCCGAGATGGCTGAGCGCGTGGAGGAGGTGCGCCGCGCGGGGCTGCCGGTGCTGCCGCCCGTGGTGCCGACCGAGCGCACGGACGTGCTGCCGCTCTCGTTCGCGCAGGAGCGGCTCTGGTTCCTGGACCGGCTCCGGCCCGGCGAGATCTCCTACAACCTCCCCTTCGCCCTGCGCCTGCGCGGCGCGCTGGACGTGGCCGCGCTGGAACGGAGCCTGGGCGAGATCGTCCGCAGGCACGACGCGCTGCGGACGGTTTTCCGGGAGCGCGACGGCTCGCCGGTGCAGGTGATCGCGCCATTCGACGGCTTCCGGCTGACGCGGATCGACCTCTCCCATCTTCCCGAGGAGACGCGCGAGGCGGAGGTGCAGCGGGAGCTCGTCGCGGAGGGTGGTGCAGCGCGGCCGTTCGACCTTTCGGCGGGACCGCTCTTCCGGGTGAGCCTGCTGCGCCTGGCTGCCGAGGAGCACGTGCTGCTGATCTCGCAGCACCACATCGTCAGCGACGGGTGGAGCATGGGGGCGCTCTACCGCGAGCTGGCGGCGCTGTACGCGGCGTACCGCGAGGGGCGTGAGTCGCCGCTCTCCGAGCTGGCGGTGCAGTACGCCGACTACGCGGTGTGGCAGCGCGAGCAGGTGGAGGGCCGGGTGCTCGAGCGGCAGCTGGCGTACTGGCGGGAGCGCCTGGCGGGTGCGCCGGAGCTGCTGGAGCTGCCGACGGACCATCCCCGCCCGCCTGTGCAGACGTACCGGGGCGCGACGGTGCCGGTGGAGGTCTCCCCCGAGCTGCTGGAGCGCTTGCAGGCGCTGGGGCGCGGCGAGGGCGCGACGCTGTACATGACGCTGCTGGGCGCCTTCCAGGTGCTGCTGAGCAAGTACAGCGGGAGCGACGACATCGTCGTGGGCACCCCCATCGCGGGGCGGACGCGCCGGGAGGTGGAGGAGCTGATCGGCTTCTTCGTCAACACGCTGGTACTGCGCACCGACCTCGCGGGCGACCCGAGCTTCCGCGAGGTGCTGCGGCGCGCGCGGGAGGTCACGCTGGGCGCGTACGAGCACCAGGAGGTGCCCTTCGAGCGCCTGGTGGCCGAGCTGCAGCCCGAGCGGTCTTTAAGCCACACGCCGCTCTTCCAGGTGATCCTGACGCTGCAGACCGCCGGGGGCGGGATCGACGCTCTCCCGGGGCTCGCCGTGAGCCTGGTCGAGGCGGAGCGCGTGAGCGCCAAGTTCGATCTCTCCCTGGAGCTCACCCCCACCTCGCGCGGGCTGCGGGGAGGGCTGACCTACCCCACGGACCTCTTCGAGCGCAGCACGATCGACCGGATGCTCGGCCACCTCTCGCGGGTGCTGGAGCAGGTCGCCGCGGACGCGGACGTGCGGCTTTCGGAGCTGGAGCTGCTCGGCCCGGCGGAGCGCGCGCTGGTGCTGGACGCGTGGAACCGGACCGAAGCGGAGTATCCGGCCGACCGCTGCATCCACCAGCTCTTCGAAGCACAGGCCGCGCGCACGCCGGACGGTGTCGCGGCCACCTGCGAAGGTGATTCGCTCACCTATCGCGAGCTGAACGAGGCGGCCAACCGTCTGGCGCACCACCTCATCCGCCGTGGTGTGGGGCCCGAGGTGCGGGTGGGGCTCTGCCTGGAGCGGAGCCTGGAGATGGTGGTCGCCATCCTGGCCGTGCTCAAGGCTGGCGGTGCGTACGTGCCGCTGGATCCCTCGTATCCCGCGGACCGTCTCGCCTTCACCCTCTCCGACGCCGGCGTGCCCGTGGTGCTGGTGCAGGAGTCGGTGCGCGCCATCCTGCCCGCCGTCGATGGCGTGGAGATCGTCAGCATGGACGACGTCTCCGGGCAGCTCGCGGCGGAGAGCGCGGAGAATCCGGAGAGCGGGGCCGGGCCGGATTCGCTGGCGTACGTCATCTACACCTCCGGATCGACCGGCACGCCGAAGGGCGCGCTGATCGAGCACCGCAACGTCGCCCCCCTGTTCAGCGCCACGGATGCCTGGTTCGGCTTCGGCCCGGGCGACGTGTGGACGCTCTTCCACTCCTGCGCCTTCGACTTCTCCGTCTGGGAGATCTGGGGCGCGCTGCTCTACGGCGGCCGCGTGGTGGTCGTCCCGTTCGATGTGAGCCGCGATCCGGAAGCCTTCCACGCGCTGGTGCAGCGGGAAGGCGTGACGGTGCTCAACCAGACGCCCTCGGCCTTCCGCCAGTTCATCCGGGCGGACGCGGAGCGTGGCGGCGATCTGGCGCTGCGCGTGGTGGTCTTCGGCGGCGAGGCGCTGGAGCCCGCGAGCTTGCGCGAGTGGGTGGAGCGCCGCGGCGCCGACACGCCGCGGCTGGTGAACATGTACGGGATCACCGAGACCACCGTGCACGTGACCTTCCGGCCACTGAGCCGCGAGGATGTCTTCGGCGGATCGGGGAGCCCGATCGGTGTGCGCATCCCCGACCTGCATCTGTACGTGCTCGACCCGGCGCGGCGGCCGGTGCCGATCGGCGTGCCGGGCGAGCTGTACGTGGGCGGCGGCGGCGTGGCCCGGGGATATCTGAACCGTCCCGAGCTGACGGCGCAGCGGTTCGTGGAGAACCCGTTCGGCGCCGGGAAGCTGTATCGCACGGGCGATCGCGTCCGGTGGCTGGCCGACGGCACGCTCGACTACATGGGCCGCCTGGACGAGCAGGTGAAGATCCGCGGCTTCCGCATCGAGCTGGGTGAGATCGAGGCGGCGCTGCTGGGCCACGCCGGCGTGCGCGAGTGCGCGGTGCTGGTGCGTGACGACGCGGGCGACAGGCGCGTGGTGGCGTACGTGGTGGGCGACGCGGAGGCGGAGGCGCTGCGGGCGCATCTGCGGCGCGGCCTGCCGGAGTACATGGTGCCCGCCGCGTTCGTCTTGATCGAGGCGCTCCCGCTGACGCCCAACGGCAAGCTGGACCGCAAGGCGCTCCCCGCGCCCGAAGGCGAGGCGTACGCCGCGCGCGAGTACGAGGCGCCGGCGGACGAGACCGAGCAGGCGCTGGCCGAGATCTGGGCCGAGGTGCTGCGCGTGGACCGGGTGGGCCGCCGGGACAACTTCTTCGACCTGGGCGGCCACTCGCTGCTGGCCGTCCAGGTGATCTCGCGCGTCCGGCAGGTGCTGGAGGTGAAGGTCGCCCTCGCCCGGCTGTTCGTCCGGCCGGTGCTCGAAGACTTCGCCCAGGAAGTGGTGGACGCCCAGCTCGCCCAGGTGGGCCCGGACGCGATGGCGCAGCTGCTCGCGCTCTTCGGCGAGGCCACCGTCGCATGACCTCCCACCTTCCTCGCGCGCTCCGCGTCTCGCGGCGCGCCCCGGCCACCCCCCGCCGCGCGGAATCCGCCCACCTCACCGACGCCTTCCCTCGCCCGGCCGCTTCGCCGGGCGCGACGGGATTCGTGCGCGTTCCACGCACCCTCTTCACCGGTGTCCCCAGGTCATGAACTCCGTCGCGACACTCACCCAACTGACACCGGCCCAGCGCCGGGAGCTCCTGAAGATGGCGCGGTCCCTCACCCTGGTGGGGGGGGCGGAGCTTCCGCCCATCGAGCGGGCCCCCCGGAACGAGCGGCTGCCGCTCTCGTTCGCGCAGCAGCGGCTGTGGTTCCTGGAGCAGCTGGAGGCGCTGGGCAGCGCGTACCACATCCACCAGGCCCTGCGGCTGCGGGGCGAGCTGGACCGGGCGGCGCTGGTGCGCGCGCTGGACGGCGTGGTGGCCCGCCACGAGGCTCTGCGCACGGTCTTCACGCAGGTGAATGGCATCCCCGAGCAGCGCATCGCGCCGGCGGACGCGGGCGGGTTCCACCTGGTCGAGCACGACCTGGGCGGCAGCCTCCCCCTCTCCGCGACGACCGAGCGGGGAGAGGCTCGGGGGGAGGGGCCCGGCGCGGAAGCCGAGCTCGACCGGATCATGGCCGAGGAGGCGCGCGCGCCCTTCGACCTGGAGCGGGGGCCGCTGATCCGCGGCCGGCTGGTGCGGATGACCGCGGATGACCACGTGCTGCTGCTGACGATGCACCACATCGTCAGCGACGGCTGGTCGCTGGGGGTGCTGACCCGCGAGATCTCGGCGCTGTATGCCGCCCACCGGGAGGGGAGGGAGGCGGAGCTCCCTGGGCTGCCGGTGCAGTACGCCGACTACGCGGCGTGGCAGCGGCGCTGGGTGAGCGGCGAGGCGCTGCGGGAGCAGGCGGACTACTGGAAGAACGCGCTGATGGGCGCCCCGGAGCTCCTGGAGCTGCCCACCGACCGCCCGCGGCCGGCGCAGATGGACCGCGGCGGGGCCTGGCTCGGCGTGGAGCTGGACGAGGAGCTCACGGCGGGGCTAAAGGCGCTCTCGCAGCGGCACGGGACCACGCTCTTCATGACGGTGCTCGCCGGGTGGGCCGTGGTGCTGTCGCGTCTCTCGGGCCAGGGGGACGTGGTGGTCGGAACGCCCGTCGCCAACCGCGGCCGGCGGGAGATCGAGGGGCTGATCGGCTTCTTCGTCAACACGCTCGCGCTGCGCGTGGACCTCTCCGACGCGCCGACGGTGGCCCAGGTGCTGGCGCGGGTGAAGACGCAGGTGCTGGAGGCGCAGCAGAACCAGGACATCCCCTTCGACCAGGTGGTGGAGCTGGTGCGGCCGGCGCGGAGCCTGGCGCACACGCCGCTCTTCCAGGTGATGCTCGCCTGGCGGAACGCGCCGGTGGGGGGGCTGGCGCTGCCTGGGCTGGAGCTGGCTCCCGCGGGCGCCGCATCGCACGAGACGGCCAGGTTCGACCTGTTTCTCTCGCTCGGCGAGGCCGGCGGACGGGTCACGGGCGGGGTGGAGTACGCCACGGCGCTCTTCGACCGGGAGACGGTGGAGCGCTGGCTCGGCTACCTGCGCCGGGTGCTGCGGGCGATGGCGGCGGACGACGCGCCCGGCGTCGACCGTCTGCCGATGCTCGCCGGGGCGGAGCGCCGGCTGGTGCTGCGGGAGTTCAACGACACGCGGCGGGAGTACCCGCGCGAGGCGTGCGTCCACGAGCTGGTCGAGGCACAGGCGGCGCGCACGCCCGGCGCGGTGGCGGTGGTGTTCGAAGGCGAGCGCGTGACGTACGCGGAGCTGAACGCGCGCGCGAACCGGCTGGCGCACCACCTCCGCGGTCTCGGCGTCGGTGCGGACGCGCGGGTGGGGATCTGCGTGGAGCGCAGCGTTGAGATGGTGGTGGGGCTGCTGGCCATCCTGAAGGCCGGCGGCGCCTACGTCCCGCTCGACGCCAGCTACCCGGTGGACCGGCTCCGCAACATGGTAGAGGACAGCGCTCCCGCCGTCCTCCTGACGCACCCGCCCTTGGCCGCCACCGTGGCCGAGCTGGCGGCGGGATCCGCCGTCCCGGTGCTCGATCTCACCGGTGATGATGCGTGGACAATCCATCCGGCGACGAATCCCGGTCGGAACGGGGTAGGGCCGAAGAACCTGGCGCACGTGCTCTTCACCTCGGGCTCCACCGGCCGCCCCAAGGGGGTGATGCTGGAGCACGGGAGCTTGGTGAACCGGCTGGCGTGGATGCAGGACCGGTACGGGATGACGCCGGACGAGGCGCTGCTGCAGAAGACGCCCTTCTCCTTCGACGTCTCGTTCTGGGAGTTCTTCTGGCCGCTGATGGTGGGCGCCCGGCTGGTGATGGCGCGCCCCGGCGGCCACCGCGACCCGGCGTACCTGGTGGAGGTCATCCGCCGCGAGGGCGTCACCACGGCGCACTTCGTCCCCTCGATGCTCCCGCTCTTCCTGGAGCACCCGGACGCGGCGGCGTGCACCGGGCTCCTGCGCGTGGCCGTGAGCGGCGAGGCCGTCTCCGCGGCGCTCGCCGGGCAGTTCCACGAGAGGCTTCCGGGCATCGGCCTCTTCAACCAGTACGGGCCCACCGAGTCGGGCGAGGTGACCGAGTGGGAGTGCGCTCCCGGCCTGGCGCGCGTCTCCATCGGCCGGGCGATCCACAACTCGGCGGTCTACGTGCTGGACCGTGCCGGCGAGCCGGTGCCCGTGGGGGTGGCGGGCGAGCTGTTCATCGGCGGCGTGGCGGTGGCGCGTGGGTACCTGGGCCGGCCCCGGCTGACGGCCGAGCGCTTCATCCCCGACCCCTTCGCCACCGAGCGGGGCTCGCGGATGTACCGCACCGGCGACCTCTGTCGCTGGCTTTCGGACGGGACGCTGGAGTACCTGGGGCGCACCGATTTCCAGGTGAAGGTGCGAGGCTTCCGCGTGGAGCTGGGTGAGATCGAGGCGCGGCTCGCCGCGCACCCCGGCGTGCGCGAGGCGGCGGTGCTCGCGCTGGACGACGGGGTCGGCGGGAAGCGGCTGGCGGCGTACTTCGTGGGCCGGGCGCTGGAGAGCGAGGCGCTGCGGGCGCACCTCTCCGCTCAACTCCCGGAGTACATGGTCCCCGGCGCGTTCGTGCGACTCGACACGTTCCCGATCACCCCCAACGGCAAGCTGGACCGGAAGGCGCTCCCCGCTCCCGACGCGGACGCCTTCGCCGCGCGTGCATACGAGGCGCCGCTCGGCGAGACGGAGATCATGCTTGCTGAGATCTGGTCGGAGCTGCTGGGAATCGAGCGGATCGGCCGGCGAGACAACTTCTTCGAGCTGGGCGGGCATTCGCTCCTGGCGGTGCAGGTGATCTCGCGGGTGAGGCAGGTGCTGCGGGTGGAGGTCGCGCTGGGCGAGGTGTTCGCCCGGCCCGTCCTGGGCGACTTCGCGCGGGCGCTGGAGACGGCGGCGCGGGCGGAGCTTCCGCCCATCCGCCCCGCCGGCCGCGCGGGGCCGCTGCCGCTGAGCCTCGCGCAGCAGCGGCTGTGGTTCCTGGAGCAGCTGGGAGGGCTGGGCAGCACGTATCACTTCCCCATGCGCCGGCGTCTGCGCGGCCCGCTGGACCGGGCGGCGCTGGAGCGCGCGCTGGCCGAGATCGTCCGGCGCCACGAGACGCTCCGCACCACCTTCGCCGAGGTGGACGGGGAGCCGGTGCAGGTGATCGCACCCTTCGTCGGGTTCGCCCTCCCGGTGGACGACCTGTCGGGGCTCGGTGAGGCCGATCGCGAGGCGGCGGTCAGGCGCCGCGCCGGGGAAGAGGCGGCACGGCCGTTTGACCTCGCCGCGGGTCCGCTCTTCCGTGCGGCGCTGCTGCGGCTGGGTGCCGAGGATCACGTGCTGCTCCTCTCGATGCACCACATCGTCAGCGACGGGTGGAGCACGGGGGTGATCTACCGGGAGCTGTCGGCGCTGTACGCGGCGTACCGCGAGGGGCGTGAGTCGCCGCTCTCCGAGCTGCCGGTGCAGTACGCCGACTACGCCGTCTGGCAGCGCGAGCAGGTGGAGGGCGAGGTGCTGGAGCGGCAGCTCTCGTACTGGCGGGAGCGGCTGGCGGGTGCGCCGGAGCTGCTGGAGCTGCCGGCGGACCATCCGCGCCCGACGGTGCGGAGCTACCGGGGTGAGACGGTTCCGGTGGAGCTCTCCCCCGAGCTGCTGGAGCGGCTGCAGGCGCTGGGGCGCGGCGAGGGTGCCACGCTGTACATGACGCTGCTGGGCGCCTTCCAGGTGCTGCTGGGCAAGTACAGCGGGAGCGACGACGTCGTGGTGGGCAGCCCGAGTGCGGGGCGGACGCGCCGGGAGGTGGAGGAGCTGATCGGCTTCTTCGTCAACACGCTGGTGCTGCGGACCGACCTCTCGGGAGATCCGAGCTTCCGCGAGGTGCTGCGGCGGGCGCGGGAGGTCACGCTCGGCGCGTACGAACACCAGGACGTGCCTTTCGAGCGCCTGGTGGCCGAGCTGCGGCCGGAGCGGTCCAGGAGCTACACGCCGCTCTTCCAGGTGATGTTCACGCTGCAGAATGCCGGCGGCGACGAAGGCGCTCTTCCGGGGCTGAGCGTGAGCCCGGTCGAGGCGGAGCGCCCGAGCGCCAAGTTCGACCTCTCCCTGGCGCTCACGGCGACCCCGCACGGGCTGCGGGGAGGGCTGACCTGCAGCACCGACCTCTTCGAGCGCGGTACCGTCGTCCGGATGCTCGGCCACCTGGAGCGCGTGCTGGAGCATGTCGCCGCCGACGCCGACGTGCGGCTTTCGCAACTGGAGCTGCTCGGCGAGGCGGAGCGGTCGCTTGTGCTGGAGGAGTGGAACCGGACCGAAACGGGGTATCCGGCGGACCGGTGCATCCACGAGCTGTTCGAAGAGCAGGCGGCGCGCACGCCCGGGGCGGTGGCGGTCGTCTGCGACGGAGAGGCGCTGAGCTACGCGGAGCTGAACGTCCGCGCCAACCGGCTCGCCCACTACCTTCGGCGGCGTGGGGTGGGCCCGGAGGTGCGGGTGGGGATCTGCCTGGAGCGCGGCCCCGAACTGGTGGTCGCCATCCTGGCGGTGCTGAAGGCCGGCGGCGCGTACGTCCCCCTCGACCGCCGCTACCCCGCCGGGCGGCTGGCCTTCATGCTGGCCGACGCCGGCGTGGCGGTGCTGGTGACGGACGAGGGGGCGCGCGGCGCCCTCCCGGTTCCCGCCGGGCTCCCGGTGGTGAGCATCGACGGCGCGCGGGCCGAGATCGCCGCCGAGCGCGCCGACGCCCCGGCGCCCGCGGTGGGGCCGCGCCACCTGGCCTACGTGGTCTACACCTCGGGGAGCACGGGGACGCCGAAGGGGGTGGCGGTGGAGCAGCGGAGCGTGGTCCGGCTGGTCCGCGGCGCGAACTACGTGAGGCTGGGGGAAGACGAGGTGATCCTGCAGGTGGCGCCGGTCTCGTTCGACGCCTCCACGCTGGAGATCTGGGGCGCGCTCCTGAACGGGGGCCGCCTGGTGCCGGTGCCGGCGACGAACCCGTCGCTGGAAGAGCTGGGGCGGGCGATCGCCGTGCACGGCGTGACCACCCTCTGGCTGACCGCGGGGCTCTTCGAGGCGATGGCGCGGGAGCGGCTGGACGACCTGGCCGGCGTGCGCCAGCTCCTGACCGGCGGCGACGTCGTTCCCGTGGACGCGGTGGCCCGGGTGCGCGCGCGCTTCCCCGCGCTCCGGCTGGTCAACGGGTACGGCCCCACCGAGAACACCACCTTCACCTGCTGCCACACCGTGGGCCAGGCGTGGAACGGAGGGCCGGTGCCGATCGGGAGCCCCGTCTCCAACACGCGGGTGTACGTGCTGGGCGCCGCGCTGCGTCCGGTGCCGATCGGCGTTCCCGGCGAGCTGTACGCGGGGGGCGACGGGGTGGCGCGGGGGTACCTGGGGCGCCCCGCGCTGACGGCGGAGCGCTTCGTTCCCGATCCCTTCTCGGCCCGGCCGGGGGCGCGGCTCTACCGCACCGGCGACCGGGTGCGATGGCTGGCGGACGGGTCGGTGGAGTTCCTGGGGCGCACCGACCACCAGGTGAAGATCCGCGGCTTCCGCATCGAGCCGGGCGAGATCGAGGCGCGGCTCCGCGAGCACCCGGGGGTGCGCCAGGCGGCGGTGCTGGCGCGCGAAGACGCGCCGGGGGTGAAACGGCTGGTCGCCTACGTGGTGGGCGAGGGCGCGGCCGACGCGCTGAGGGCGCACCTCGACGCGCTTCTGCCGGCGTACATGGTGCCGACGGCGTACGTGCGGCTGGAGGCGCTTCCGCTCACCAGCAACGGCAAGCTCGACCGCGCGGCGCTCCCGGCGCCGGCCGCCGCGGCGTACGCGCCCAGCGGCCACGAGCCGCCGAGCACCATGACCGAGCAGGTGCTGGCGGAGATCTGGACCGAGCTGCTGGGGGTGGAGCGGGTGGGCCGGCGCGACCACTTCTTCGACCTGGGCGGCCACTCGCTGCTCGCCGTGCGGCTGGTGAGCCGGGTGCGTGAGGCGCTGAACCCCGCGGCCACGGTGGAAGACGTGTTCGCGCACCCCACGCTCCACGAGCTCGCGGCGCGGCTGGCGGGGAACGGCGAGTGGTTCGGCACCACCCACGCCATCCCGGTCCGCGCGACGGGCTCCGAGCGCCCCCTGTTCGTGGCGCACGACGCGGTGGGGATCGTCTTCTACGGCCAGATCCTCCGCCCGCACCTAGACGCCGAGATCCCCGTCTACGCCCTGCCGGGGCCGCTCAACGACACGAGCGAGCTCGGCTCCATGGACGACCTGGTGACCCGTCTGGTGCGGATGATCACCGAGGTGCAGCCGGAGGGGCCGTATCGCCTGGCGGGGTGGTCGGCGGGCGGGGTCTTCGCCTATGCGGTGGCGGAACGGCTGGTGGCGACGGGGCGGGCGGTGGAGTTCGTGGGGCTGCTGGACACCTTCCACCCGGCCGTCCTGCAGAACCGGGACATGCCGCGGATGCGGCAGTTCTCGGTGCTGGAGCTGCTGGCCCGGGACAGCGGCATGGCGCCGGCGACGCCCGAGGCGCTGCGGGCGCTGTGGGACGATACCCGGGGCCACGACCTGCCGGCCTTCATCGACACCTGCAAGGCGCGGGGGCTCCTTCCCGAAACGCTCCCCGTCGAGCGGGCCGAGCAGGTGGAGAGCCGGATCGCCCTCCTCAAGCGCGGCCATGCGGAGTACGTCCCCGGGCCGCTTCCGGTCGCCGTCCACCTCTTCGTCAGCGACGACGTGCCGAACCACCCGCGCCGCGGCTGGCACGACCTGCCGGGCGGCGCCCCGTTCCGGCTGATGCGGGTACCGGGTACGCACCACACGATGTGGAAGAAGGGGAACGTGGAGGTGGTGGGGGCGACGATCTCCCGCGCGATCCGCGGGTCCACGGCAGGCGGAGGGCAAGGCTCATGAGCTCCGTCGCCACACTCACCGAGCTGACACCGGCCCAGCGCCGGGAGCTGCTGAAGATTGCGCAGGCCCGCGACCTGGTGGGGCGCCGGTGGGACCTTCCGCCGATCGAGCCCGCCGGCCGCGAGGGCTGGCTGCCGCTCTCCTTCGCGCAGGAGCGGCTCTGGTTCATCGACCGGCTGGAGCCGGGGAGCCCCGTCTACAACATCCCCGTGGCCTGGCGCCTGGGGGGTGCGCTGGATGTGGAGGCGCTGGAGCGGAGCCTGGGCGAGATCGTGTGGCGCCACGAGGCGCTGCGGACGGTGTTCGCCGAGGTGGACGGCACCGCGGTGCAGGTGATCGCGCCCTTCGGCGGGTTCGTCCTGCCGGTGGAGGACCTGTCGGGGCTGGGCGAGGCGAATCGCGAGGCGGCGCTCAGGCGGCGCGCGGGCGAGGAGGCGCGGCGGCCGTTCGACCTCGCCGCGGGCCCGCTCTTCCGCGCGGCGCTGCTGCGGCTGGGCACCGCCGACCACGTGCTGCTGCTCACCGTGCACCACATCGTCAGCGACGGGTGGAGCCTGGGGGTGCTGTACCGGGAGCTGTCGACGCTGTACGCGGCGTATCGCGAGGGGTGTGAGTCGCCGCTGCCGGAGCTGGGGGTGCAGTACGCCGACTACGCCGTCTGGCAGCGCGAGCACCTTCGGGACGCCGTCCTGGAGGGGGAGCTCTCGTACTGGCGGGAGCGCCTGGCGGGTGCGCCGGAGCTGCTGGAGCTCCCTGCCGACCATCCGCGCCCGGCGGTGCGGACGTACCGGGGCGCAACGGTCCAGGTGGAGCTCTCGCTCGAGCTGCTGGAGCGGCTTCGGGCGCTGGGGCGGAGCGAGGGCGCGACGCTGCACATGACGCTGCTGGGCGCCTTCCAGGTGCTGCTGAGCAAGTACGGCGGGGGCGACGACGTGGTGGTGGGCAGCCTGGGCGCGGGGCGCACGAGCAAGGAGGTCGAGGAGACGATCGGCTTCTTCGTCAACACGCTGGTGCTGCGCACCGACCTCTCGGGTGACCCGGGCTTCCGCGAGGTGCTGCGGCGGGTGCAGGAGGTCACGCTCGGCGCGTACGAGCACCAGGCGGTGCCCTTCGAGCGCCTGGTTGCCGAGCTGCAGCCGGAGCGCTCCTTGAGCCACACGCCGCTCTTCCAGGTGATGTTCGCGCTGCAGAACGCGGTGGAGCGGGGCGTCGCCCTGCCGGGGCTGGAGGCGAGCGAAGTCGAAGCGGAGCACGAGAGCGCCAAGTTCGATCTTTCCCTGATGGCCAAGGCGACCGCCCGGGGCCTGTGTGTGGGGCTGAACTACAGCACCGATCTCTTCGAGCGCGCCACGGTCGTGCGGATGCTCGGCCACCTCTCGCGGGTGCTGGAGCAGGTCGCCGCGGACGCGGACGTGCGGCTTTCGCAGGTGGAGCTGCTGGGCGAGGCGGAGCGCGCGCTGGTGCTGGAGGCGTGGAACCGGACGGCGGCCGAGGTCCCGGCGGACCGGTGCATCCACGAGCTGTTCGAGGCGCAGGCCGCGCGGACGCCGGACGCCGTCGCCGTCGTCTTCGACTACGCGTCGCTCACCTACGCTGAGCTGAACGCCCGCGCCAACCGCCTCGCCCACCACCTGCGCGGCCACGGCGTGGGCCCCGAGGTGCGCGTGGGCGTGCTGATGGAGCGGAGTCTGGAGATGGTGGTCTCGCTCCTGGCCG
>DASWMA010000253.1:0-2060 GCA_036399995.1 Longimicrobium sp.
TACCAGATCCGCGAGATCCGTTGCTGGACAAGCATCGCTGAAGGGGTGTGACCGTTGTTGTCGTAGGTGTTCAGCCGGATCCGGTATCAGCCGCCGGGGGCGACGAGCCACACGCGCTACCGGTCGGCCGGGGGCCCTCCCACCACGTGGCTCGCGGGATCGTCGCCGCGCAGCGGCAGGGTCACGGCCCCGCGCCTCACCTGCTCCATCTCCACCGACAGCCGCCGCCTCCCCACGCGCACCTGCAGCCGGCGCAGGTCCCCGGGCACGGTGATGCGATAGTCCTCGCTCGACGACGCGGTGTTCTGCACGTGCAGCCCGCGCGGGAGGGCCAGCACCGGGTCGCCCGTGCCGCTCCCCAGCGACTGCAGCACCACGTACGGGCCGGCCCCGGCCGCGATCACCACCTGCCCGGACGCGGGCTCGGTGCTGAAGGCGATCACCGCCTCGCCGCCCTGCGGCTCGAACTGGTACTCGGGGCCGCGCGACACCATCGGCTCGGCCGTGGGCAATTCAGCCGGCAGCGGCTGCACCACGGGCGGCGTGGGCGCGGCGGGCGCCGGCGCGTCGCCCGTGACGGCGCTCCACCCCCGCTGCAGCCACTCGATCACCGCGGCGCGCAGCGGCGGCACCGCGGCGGCGGCCACCAGCGTGACGGCCGCCACGGCCGCCGCCCAGCGCAGCCAGGGCGCGGCGCGCGGGCGCAAGGCCACGGTGCGCGCGCGCGGCGGCGCGGCGGGGAGCAGCGCCCACTCGTCGGGCGTGGGGTCGGCGCCGGCCAGCGCGCCCATCACCCGCGCCCAGTCGCGCCGGGCCTCGTCCACACGGGCGGCGCAGGCGGGGCACGCCTGCAGGTGGGCCAGCGCCGCGGCATCGGGCGCGTCGGGGCCGCCGTCCGCCAGCGCGGCCACGTCGGCGTCGTCCAGGTGCGGGCGCGGGTCCGTGGTCATCGGTGGCCCTCGCCCTCCATGGGCAGTTCACGTGTGAGCTTTCGCATCGCTCGGACCAGGATGGTGCCCACCGACCCGGGCGTGGCGCCGATCGCCTTCGCGATCTCGTCGTAGGCCATGCCGTCGGCGCGCATCAGCAGCGCGGCCCGGTCGCGCTCGGGGAGGGCGGCCAGCGCGGCGCGCACCGCGTCGCGCGCCTCCTGCCGCTCCAGCAGCACGTCGGGGGGCACGGGGGCGTCGCCGTGGGGAAGCCGCTCGGTGCCGCCATGCGCCAGCCGCAGCCTGCGCACGGCCGTACGCCGCCGCTCGCGCACCAGGTTGGTGGCGACGCGGTACAGCCAGTTGCGGGGGTCGGGGCTGCGTGGCGGCATCTCGCTCAGCTTGATGAACGTGTCCTGCACCACGTCGGCGGCCAGTTCGGCATCCCCGGTCATCCGCACCACGTAGCGGAACAGCACCGCCGAGTGCTCGCGGTAGATGGGCTCGATCTCCACGCTCAGAACGCCACGCGCAGCGAAACGAACGGGATGAAGGGCAGCCCCGGGAGCGTCCGGTCGGTGAGCTCCAGGGTGGGGTCGCTCCCGTCGAGCACGGTGGAGCACGGCGTGCGGGGCTGGCAGCGCGCCACGGTGCCGCGGTACGCCGCCCGGTTGTCTCTCCCCAGCACGTTGCGGAGCTGGACGTCGAGCTCCAGGCGGCCGCGCCCCAGCGGGCGCGCCCAGTTGCCCAGCAGGTCCAGGCTGCGGTACCCCTCGCCGCGCGCCACCGAACTCCCGCTGGCCAGCGGCACCCCCGCCTCGCAGGTGCCGCTGGTACAGTCCACCGTGTGCACGTACCGCGTGAACGGCTGGCCGCCCGCGATGGTGAACGCGCCCCCCACGCGGGCGCGGGTGCCCAGCCGCGCCATCGCCGTCGCGTTGGCCACGTGCGTGCGCTCGTTGGCCGCGGCGAAGCGGACCCCCTCGGCCACGTCCTGCGACCACAGGTACGAATACGCCAGGCCGCCGGTGACGCGGCCGCTCAGCCGCCGCAGCGACAGCTCGGCGCCGCGCGCGTTCTGCTGGCCGGGCACGTACAGGCTGCGCCCGGCCAGCCACCCCGGCCGCGGGT
>DASWMA010000254.1:0-2784 GCA_036399995.1 Longimicrobium sp.
CCCAGGCGCGCGATGCGGTGCTGGCCGTGATGCGGGAGCGTGGCGAAACCCCGCGCCTCGACCCCACGGCAGACTGGCCGTACGAAGACGGGTGGGTTCCCACTCCGTACAACCTCGGGCACTGATGGAATACAGCCGGAACGTGTTCATCAACTGCCCCTTCGACGTCGAGTACCAGCCGCTCTTCCGCGCGCTCGTGTTCGCGGTGCAGGACTACGGGCTCACCCCGCGCTCCGCGCTCGAAAGCGACGACGGGAGCGAGGTGCGCATCGAGAAGATCCGCCGGATCGTGGCCGAGTCGCAGTTCGCCATCCACGACATCTCGCGCACCGAGCTCGACGAGGCGACCGGGCTGCCGCGGTTCAACATGCCGCTCGAGCTGGGGATCTTCCTGGGCGCCAAGTGGTTCGGCGGCGAAGAGCACCGTCGGAAGAGCTGCGTGATCTTCGACCGCGAGCGCTACCGCTACCAGGTGTTCTGCAGCGACCTCGCCGGGCAGGACATCCGCGCGCACCGCTGCGAGGAGCGCGAGGTGATCCGCGGCGTGCGCAACGCGCTGCGTACCTGGTGCCCCGAGCGCGAGCTGGCGGGCGCGGCCGTCACCTGGGACCGCTACCTCCGCTTCGACGGCACCCTGGCGCAGATGGCCGACCGCGTGGGCCTCGACGCGAACGACCTCTCGTTCAGCGATTTTACGCGGCTGGTGGCCGAATGGCTGCGCTTCAACACCCCCAGGCCGGTGGCCGCGGCGGCTTGACACCTGGCCGTGGTTTGGCTATTCTACCTGTCTGTCCCGACCACACCTGTCCGCCCTCGGGTAGCCGGGGCGGTGATTTTTTCATACCAACACCTGCCGGTCAACCGGCGGCGCGGCGCGCACGGTGGAGCGCGCTTCGAGCGGAGTCTCATGAAGACGTATTCCGTCAAGGCGGGAGAGATCGAGCGCACCTGGTTCGTGGTGGACGCCGGGGGGAAGATCCTGGGCCGGGTCGCCACCGAGGTCGCGCGCATCCTCCGCGGCAAGCACAAGCCGACCTACACCCCGCACCTCGACACCGGCGACTACGTGGTGGTGGTCAACGCCGACAAGGTGCAGCTGAGCGGGAACAAGGCCGACCAGAAGACCTACTTCCGCCACTCCGGGTACATGGGCCACGAGAAGTTCATCCCCTTCAAGGAGATGCTGGCCAAGCACCCGGAACGCGTGATCGAGCTCGCGGTGAAGGGGATGCTCCCCAAGAACGCGCTGGGGCGGCAGATGCGCCAGAAGCTCAAGGTGTACGCGGGTGCCGAGCACCCGCACCAGGCGCAGAACCCGCAACCCCTCAACGTCTGACAATGGCTACCGAACAGTACCAGGCCATCGGCCGCCGCAAGACCTCGGTGGCGCGCGTCTACCTCCGCCCCGGCAACGGGACGTGGGAGGTGAACGGGCGCTCGCTGGAGCAGTACCTGCCCCGCCACGTGCTGCGGCAGTCGGCCACCCGCCCGCTGGCGGCCACCGAGACCGAGGGCCAGTTCGACGTGAAGGTCACGGTGAACGGCGGTGGCCTCCGCGGCCAGGCCGACGCGATCAAGCTGGGCGTGGCCCGCGCGCTGCTCAAGGTGAACGAGGAGTTCCGCACGCGCCTGCGCGCCGAGGACCTGCTCACCCGCGACCCGCGCGAGGTGGAGCGGAAGAAGCCCGGCCGTCCGGGCGCCCGCAAGCGGTTCCAGTTCTCCAAGCGCTGATCGGAGCGCCGGGCGTGCGGCGTGGCCGCGGGGGTTCCCCGCGGCCGTGCCCGCCCGAAATCCGGTCGTTCCACCATCTCACACACCGCCCGACCGTGCCCCGGGTGCCGCTTTCGCGGTAGGGGGCGCGGGATGACGGCGGTGGAGGCGGGCACCCGCGGGGTCGCGGGCGCCCGGCAAACCCGAATCACCGGTACCACACCATGGCTCAGCCGAGCATCCAGGACCTTCTCGAAGCAGGTGTCCATTTCGGGCACCAGACGTCCCGCTGGAACCCGAAGATGCGCAAGTTCATCTTCGCGGAGCGGAACGGCATCTACATCATCGACCTGAAGAAGACCCTCCGCCAGATCGAGCTGGCGCAGGAGCTGGTGCGCAGCGTGGTCAGCCGCGGCGACCGCGTGCTGTTCGTGTGCACCAAGAAGCAGCTTCGCCAGGTGATCCAGGCCGAGGCCGAGCGGAGCAACTCGTTCCACGTGACGGAGCGCTGGCTGGGCGGGATGCTCACCAACTTCGCCACGCAGAAGAAGCAGATCCGCCGCATGCGCGAGCTGGAGCGCGGGCAGGAGGAGGGCGCCTTCGACTTCTACACCAAGAAGGAGCGCCTGATGCTCGACCGCGAGCGCGAGCGCCTGGAGAAGTACCTGGCCGGCGTGAAGGACATGGCCCGCGTGCCGGGCGCGCTCTTCGTGGTCGACGCGAAGAAGGAGAAGATCGCGATCTCCGAGGCCAACAAGCTGGGGATCCCGGTGATCGCCATCGCCGACACCAACGCCGACCCCGACGTGCTGACCGTGCCGATCGCCGGCAACGACGACGCGATCCGCTCGGTCACGGTGATCAGCGGGGCGCTCTCCGACTCGATCCTCGAGGCGCGCGCCGCCATGCCGGCGGAGCAGCGCCGCGCGGCCGACGAGGCCGAGGTGACGGTGTACAGCACCGAGACCGGCTCCAGCGCGCCGGCCGACGACGACCGGGCCCGCGCCCGCCGCCGCCCGCGCCGCAAGCGCCGCCCGGGTGCCGCTCCGGCGGCCGGCGGCGGTGACGAGGGCG
>DASWMA010000255.1:0-4898 GCA_036399995.1 Longimicrobium sp.
GCTGGGGGTGCACGACGAGTTCTTCGAGCTGGGCGGGCACTCGCTGCTGGCCACGCGGGTGGTGTCGTCGGTGCGCGAGGTGTTCGGCGTGGAGCTGCCGCTGCGGGCGCTCTTCGAGGGGCCCACGGTGGCCGAGATGGCGAAGGCGGTGGAGGACGAGCGGCGGAGCGGGCTGCCGGTGCTTCCGCCCGTGGTGCCGACCGGCCGCGCGGAGCCGCCGCTGCTGTCGTTCGCGCAGGAGCGGCTCTGGTTCCTCGACCAGCTGCGGCCCGGCGAGGTCTCGTACAACCTCCCGTTCGCCCAGCGCCTGCGCGGCACGCTCGACGTGGACGCGCTGGAGCGGAGCCTTGGCGAGATCGTCCGCAGGCACGACGCGCTGCGGACGGTGTTCCGGGAGCAGGGCGGCACCCCCCGGCAGGTGATCGCGCCGTTCGGCGGCTTCCGGCTGACGCGGATCGACCTTGCCCACCTCCCCGCGGACGCGCGCGAGGCGGAGGTGCAGCGGGAGCTCGTCGCCGAGGCCACGGCGCGGCCGTTCGACCTTTCGGCGGGCCCGCTCTTCCGGGTAAGCCTGCTGCGCCTGGGGGCCCACGAGCACGTGCTCCTCCTCTCGCAGCACCACATCGTCAGCGACGGGTGGAGCATGGGGGTGCTCTACCGCGAGCTGGCGGCGCTGTACGAGGCGTACCGCGAAGGGCGTGAGTCGCCGCTCCCCGAGCTGGCGGTGCAGTACGCCGACTACGCGGCGTGGCAGCGCGAGCAGCTGGAGGGCGAGGCCCTGAACCGGCAGCTCTCCTACTGGCGGGAGCGGCTGGCGGGTGCACCCGCGCTGCTGGAGCTGCCCACCGACCGTCCCCGCCCGCCGGTGCGGACGTACCGCGGCGCCACGGTGCCGGTGGAGCTCTCCCCCGAGCTGCTGGAGCGGCTGCAGGCGCTGGGGCGGAGCGAGGGCGCCACGCTGTACATGACGCTGCTGGGCGCCTTCGGGGTCCTGCTCTCGAAGTACAGCGGGAGCGACGACGTCGTGGTGGGCACCCCGATCGCGGGGCGGACGCGCCGCGAGGTGGAGGAGCTGATCGGCTTCTTCATCAACACCCTGGTGCTGCGCACCGACCTCTCGGGTGACCCGAGCTTCCGCGAGGTGCTGCGGCGCGCGCGGGAGGTGACGCTGGGCGCCTACGAGCACCAGGAGGTGCCCTTCGAGCGCCTGGTGGCCGAGCTGCAGCCCGAGCGGTCCCTGAGCCACACGCCGCTCTTCCAGGTGATCCTGACGCTGCAGACCGCCGGGGGCGGGCTGGGCGCTCTCCCGGGGCTGGAGGTGAGCCCGGTGGAAGCGGAGCGCGTGAGCGCCAAGTTCGATCTCTCCATGGAGCTCACCCCGAGCTCGCGCGGGCTGCGGGGAGGGCTGACCTACCCCACCGACCTCTTCGAGCGCGCCACGGTCGACCGGATGCTCGGCCACCTGGAGCAGGTGCTGGAGCAGGTCGCCGCCGACGCCGACGTGCGCCTTTCGCAGCTGGAGCTGCTCGGCGCGGCGGAGCGCGCGCTGGTGCTGGAGACGTGGAACGACACGGCGGCCGAGTACCCGGCGGACCGGTGCATCCACGAGCTGTTCGAAGCGCAGGCGGCCAGAACGCCGGGGGCGGTGGCCGTGCGCTTCGAGGAGACGTCGCTCACCTACGCGGAGCTGAACGCGCACGCCAACCGCCTCGCCCACCACCTGCGCGGCCACGGCGTGGGCCCCGAGGTGCGGGTGGGGGTCTGCCTGGAGCGGAGCCTGGAGATGGTGGTCTCTCTCCTGGCGGTGCTGAAGGCCGGGGGCGCCTACGTGCCGCTGGACCCGGGCCTGCCGCCCGAGCGGCTGGCGTACATGCTGGATGACAGCGCCGTGCCGCTGGTGCTGGTGCAGGCCGCCCTGCGCGACGCCGTCCCCGCGCGCGAAGGCGTAGCGGTGCTGGCGGTGGATGCGCTGGCGGAGCGGCTGGCGGAGGAGCCGGCCGAGAACCCGGCGAGCGGCGCGGGGCCGGATACACTGGCGTACGTGATCTACACCTCCGGCAGTACCGGCCGCCCCAAGGGGGTGATGAACCAGCACAGGGGCGTGGTGAACCGCCTGGTGTGGATGCAGGCGCACTTCGGCATCCACGCGCACGACGAGGTGCTGCAGAAGACGCCGTTCGGCTTCGACGTGTCGGTGTGGGAGTTCTTCTGGCCGCTGCAGCAGGGCGCGCGGCTGGTGATGGCGCGCCCGGACGGGCACCGCGATCCCGCCTACCTGCACGACGTGATCGAGCGCGAGGGCGTGACCACGCTGCACTTCGTCCCCTCCATGCTGCAGCCTTTCGTGGAGGCGGTGGAGGCCGGCCGCTGCGCGTCGCTCCGCAACGTGGTGTGCAGCGGCGAGGCGCTGCCGCCGGCGCTGGTGCGGCGCTTCTACGACCGGTTCGCCGGCCCGGTGGCGCTCACCAACCTGTACGGACCCACCGAGGCGGCCGTGGACGTGAGCTGGTGGACCTGCGCGCGTGAGGACGCGGCCGGCGTGATGCCGATCGGCCGCCCCGTCTGGAACACGCGGCTCTACGTGCTCGACGCCGGGCTCAAGCCCGTCCCCGTGGGGACCCCGGGCGAGCTGTACATCGGCGGGGTGCAGGTGGCGCGCGGCTACCAGGGCCGCGCCGCGATGACCGCGGAGCGCTTCGTCCCCGATCCGTTCTCGCCCGAAGGCGGCGCACGGCTGTACCGCACGGGCGACCGGGCGCGCTGGCGGGCGGACGGCGCCATCGAGTACCTGGGGCGGCTCGACTTCCAGGTGAAGGTGCGCGGCTTCCGCATCGAGCTGGGCGAGATCGAGGCCGCGCTGCGCCAGGCGCCCGGCGTCCGCGACAGCGCCGTGGTGGTGCGCGAGGACGAGACGGGCGACCGGCGGCTGGTGGCGTACGTGGTGGGCGACGCCGCGGCCGAGGCGCTGCGCGACCACCTGCGGCGGAGCCTGCCGGAGTACATGGTCCCCTCCGCCTTCGTGGCGCTCGACGCGCTCCCGCTGACGCCCAACGGCAAGCTCGACCGCAAGGCCCTGCCGGCGCCGGAGCTCGCGTCGGCCGAGGAACGGTACGAGGCGCCGGCCGACGAGACCGAGCAGGCGCTGGCCGCCATCTGGGCCGAGGTGCTGCGCGTGGACCGGGTGGGCCGCCACGACAACTTCTTCGAGCTGGGCGGACACTCGCTCTCCGCGGCGCAGATGGTTTCGCGAGTGCGGCAGGAGCTGGAGGTGAAGGTCGCCGTGGGTGAGCTGTTCACCCGGCCGGTGCTCAAGGACTTCGCCCAGGAAGTGATGGACGCGCAGCTCGCCCAGGTCGACCCGGACGAGATGGCGCAGCTCCTCGCGCTCCTCCAGGGGTCCGCGGTCGAATGACCGCCCGCTTTGCTTACCCGCTCCGCGTGAAGCGGGGCGGTTCGCCGACGCTGCGGGCGAGCGGCCGGCCCGCCGGCGCGCCCGGCAGCCCCCGCCGCGCCCAGTCCACGCGCGGCATCGACGTCTTCCCCCGCCCGGCCGCCGCGCCGTGCGCGAGGGAGTCCGTGTGCGTTCCACATACCCGTTTCACCGGCGTCCCCAAGTCATGAACTCCGTCGCGACACTGACCGAACTGACCCTGGCCCAGCGCCGGGAGCTCCTGAAGATGGCGCGTTCCCGCGACCTGTTGGGCGACCGCTCGGGGCTTCCGCCGATCGAGCGGGTCCCCCGCCACGAGCGGCTGCCGCTGTCGTTCGCCCAGCAGGGGCTCTGGTTCGTGGAGCAGCTCGGCGACCTGGGCGCCACGTACCACCTCCCCCTGCGCCTCCGGCTGCGGGGCAAGCTGCACCGCGGGGCGCTGGTGCGCGCGCTGGACGGGATCGTGGCCCGCCACGAGGCGCTGCGCACGGTCTTCACGGAGGTGGACGGCATCCCCGGGCAGCGCATCGCGCCGGTGGAGGCGAGCCCCTTCCACCTGGTCGAGCACGACCTGGGCGCGGATGCGGACGCGGAAGCCGAGCTCGACCGGCTGATGGCCGAGGAGGCGCGCGCGCCCTTCGACCTGGAGCGGGGCCCGCTGATCCGCGGCCGCCTGGTGAAGCTGGCGGCCGACGACCACGTGCTGCTGGTGACGATGCACCACATCGTCAGCGACGGCTGGTCGATGCGGGTGCTCCTGGGCGAGCTCGCCGCGCGCTACGCCGCCCACCACGACGGCCGGGAGCCGGAGCTCCCCGAGCTGCCGGTGCAGTACGCCGACTACGCGGCCTGGCAGCGGCGGTGGGTCGAGGGCGAGGTCCTGCGCGAGCAGGCGGAGTACTGGAAGCGGACGCTGGGCGGCGCCCCGGAGCTCCTGGAGCTCCCCACCGACCGCCCGCGCCCCGCGCAGGTGGACCACGCCGGGGCGACGCTGCGCGTGGAGCTCGACGAGGCGCTCACGGCCGGGGTGAAGGCGCTGGCGCGGCGGCACGGGACGACGCCGTTCATGACGCTCCTGGCCGGGTGGGCGGCGGTGCTGAGCCGGCTCTCGGGGCAGGACGACGTGGTGGTGGGCACGCCCACGGCGGGGCGCGGGCGGCCGGAGATCGAGGGGCTGATCGGCTTCTTCGTGAACATGCTCGCCCTGCGCGTGGACCTGTCGGGCACGCCCACCGTGGCGGAGCTGCTGGCCCGGGTGAAGGAGCGGGCGCTGACGGCGCAGCGGTACCAGGAGATCCCCTTCGACCAGGTGGTCGAGGCGGTGGACCCGGCGCGCAGCCTGTCGCACAGCCCGCTCTTCCAGGTGGTCTTCGCCTGGGTGAGCACGCCGCTGGGCGACGGGATCTCGCTGCCGGGGCTCGAGCTGGACGCCGCCGTCTCCACCGGCGCGGCGCAGGCCAAGTTCGAC
>DASWMA010000256.1:0-11768 GCA_036399995.1 Longimicrobium sp.
GTGGTGCCGCGGTGGTCGCGCTCGGTCAGGTAGCCCACGCGCAGCTCGTTGAAGAAGCGCCCGAAGCTCGAGTTGAGCTGCGCCACCAGCGAGTTGGTCTTGGCGTACTGGACGTATTCGGCGTTGCCGAGCGGGTAGGTGGTGGTGGAGTTGCGCCCGATGTTGTCACGCCGCGAGTCGACGTAGTTGTTGCGGACGGTCAGGCGGGTGTTGGCGCCCAGGTTGAAGTCGAGCCGGGCGAAGATGTTGGTGTTGGGCTGGCGGTACGTCTTGGGGCCGGTGGTGCCGGCGTCGTAGCCGTACGCCGTCTGCAGCCGGTCGGCGAGCTGCTGCGCCTGCGCCACGGTCACGCCGTTGATCGAGTTGTCGCCGGCCACGTACGAGCCGCCCTCGCTGCGGCGGCCGATCTCGCCCGCCAGGAAGAAGAACGCCTTGTTGCGCACGATGGGCCCGCCGAACGCGCCGGCGTACGAGCCCTGGTTGAACTCGCGGAGGTCGCGCGACAGGGTGTCCTGGAAGGTCACGAACCGCCCGGTCAGCCCCTCGTGGCGCTGGAAGCCGCTGATGGAGCCCTGGAAGCGGTTGGTGCCCGAGCGGGTGATGGCGTTCACCGAGGCGCCGGTGAAGCCGCTCTGGCGCACGTCGAAGGGCGCCAGCACCACCTGCACCTCCTGGATGGCCTCCAGGGTGATGGCCTTGCCGCCGCCCTGGCCGGCGGGCGTGCCGCTCCCCGACAGGCCGAACAGGTCGTTGTTGGGCGTGCCGTCGATCTGCAGGTTGTTGTAGCGGTTGTTGCGGCCGCCGGCGCTCACGGCGCCGGTCTGCGTGTTGGTCACCGCCAGCTGCGGCACCAGGCGCGTGAAGTCGGCCAGGTCGCGGGTCAGCGTGGGGGCGCGGCGCAGCGCGCTGTCGCTCACCACGGTGCTGGTGCCGGTGCGCCCCGACGAGATGATCGGGTTGCGCTCGGCCACGGCGGTGATCCCGCCCAGGGCCACGGCGCCGGTGGTCAGCACGAAGTCGTTCTGCGCCGCCTGGCCCAGGTTGAGGGTCACGCCCGAGCGCGTGGAGGTCTGCAGCCCCAGGCGCGACACGGCCAGCGTGTACGTGCCGGGCTGGAGGCCCGTGATGGTGTAGCGGCCGTCGGACTGGGTAACGGTGCGCGACACGGCGCCAGTGCTGGCGTTGGTCGCCACCACGGCGGCTCCGGCCACCGGGGTGCCGCCGTCGCCGGTGACGCGCCCGGACACCTCCGAGGTGGTGGCCGCCTGCGCGTGAACGGTGCTGGCGGCGCCGAACGCCATCAGCACCGCCCACAGCAGAACGGCTGCCGTCTGCGTGACTCGTCTCATCGAGGTTTTCTCTGCGGTGATGAAGAGTTGGGGAGAGTAGCCCGCGCTGCGGGATTTGCCCTGCGCCAAGATATCGGATCAGAGTTCCGCGGGGTACGCCGGAAATGTAACGGAAAAGTCTAATGCGGCAAGGACTTCGTACGTTTCCGTAGACGGTGGATGCGGCCCCTTCCACGCGTGGCCCGAGGCGCTCCCGGACCGCTCCCCACCGGCCGGAAGACGCACCCTCGTTTCCCGCCTCCGCACCCTTCCGACCTCACCCGCCGGCATCCCTCCGTCTTCAGAGAAGCGTCGTAGACGCCATTCCACAACCACCTTCCAGGATCCCCAACGATGTGCAGGCAACGAACCTCTGGATTCCCAATACACCCTACGGCTCACCCTCGACGCCCGCTCCGACGTCCGCGGAACGTGGCTGCAGGTTCAGCATGCGCTGAGTATGGGAATCTCCAAATTGGACACCCCTAGCTAGGGATTCGAGGTAGTATCCAGGAACGCTCCACATCCCAACTGATCCACGCTGTTGGCGTTCGTGATGAAACGGAGAAGCTCGCCAACGCGTGCAAGCGCAGTGCGCGGCACCGGGGCAACCACGAACCGCGTGGATCAGGGATGATCGAGCACGCTGAAGCTTCAGTGCGACGCGCGATACACCTTCCTCGAGAAATCTCGATACTCAGCGCAAGCGCCAGCTTTGGCTGCTGCACCGGTGAACGACGGGACGCATGAACGTGACAGCTCCGGGTACTCTCGGGCGACTGTTGGTCAGGTGGCAAGGCTCGCAGCCGCCGCTCCGCGATGGCGAGTAGGGCAGCACTCCCGCGCGGCACTCGTGCGGGCGGGACAGGAGCGAGGGGCCGGATTCGGCGCGGGACGCAGGGAGTTCCGGACCGGGGCCGCCGCCGTCCCGCCGTCGTCGTGCCGACCCTGTCAGCAGGCGTCGAACGTCTGCGTGACCGAGCGCGTGCCCAGCTTACCGGTAGGGTAGATGGGCTCTACGTAATAATAAAGCTGGCACGAGGCGTCGTAGCTGCGCGTCCAGTCGGTGGCGGTCATCGAGGTGCCCGTGGTCTCGCCGACGGTGGTGTAGGCCCAGTCGCGTCCCCAGTAGCCGTAATCCGGGAGGGTGGGCTCGTAGATCCAGGTGTCGATCAGGTACAGCGCGGTCACGCGGTACTTCTGGACCAGGGGCACGGCGGCCCAGTCGAGACGCGGATGGTCGGCCGCGTCGTACGCGGCGGTGAGCGGCACCGCCTCGGACGGATACATCGTGCTGGCCGCGAGCAGGTCGCTGGGGGTGAAGTACGACCACGAGCGTACCGACCCCTGCGTCATCACCGAAGCCGACTCGCCGCCGGTGCCCGGCGTGCCCGGGACGTGCACCGCGCCGTAGACGGACTCACCCTCGCCCTTGCCGTACCAGTTGGTGTGCCGGAGGCCGATCGCGTGGCCGATCTCGTGCACCATCACCCATGTCTTCTCGCCGCTGCTCAGGCTGTTGTACGACGTGCTGACGTACATCACGCTGCCGAGGTGGCCGTTGATGGGCATGTTGGTCTGGGCGATGGAGTTACCCATGTTCGACTGCATGCTGATCTGCAGGTCGGCCGTCCCCGTCGTCTCGCTCACCCAGACCTTGTTCCCATAGCTCGCGTTCCAGATCTGCAGCGCCCTGCGCGTGGCGGCGGCCCACGACGCGTTGCTGGTCATGTTGCCGAGATTGAAGGTGATCCCCTGCGCCATCTTCGTCTGCGACGCCAGGGTGGTGGTGTGGTACTGCGCGCGCGGTCCCGACGGGGAGCGGTCCACGCGGGGCCCGGTGAGGTCGGCCTTGCGGAAGAGCATGTCGCCCTCCACCACCAGGAACTCGCCGCGGTCGACGATGGAGGCGGGGCTGAAGCCGAGCTCCACCAGGCGGCTCGCCGCCGATCCCGCGGGGGCGGCGGCGGCGGGGCCGGTGAGCGCGTCGCCGCAGCCCGCGGCCACGGCGACCGCGAGCAGCCCCGCGAGCGCGGCGCGGGGGGTCCTGTTCTGTGTCATGGGGGATCTTGCCGGATGGGGTGGGTGTGGCGGCCGGGAGGAGAGGCACCTGCGGCGAACGGCCGGCGGCCGTTCAGCGCACAGGTTAGCCGGGCGCGGACGGATACTCAAGGCCGCGTCCCAAAGTGTGGCCGCGGCCGCCGCCCCCTCGTGCCCGACCTCATCCGCACCGGCGGGTCCGATCGATCCGATTCGCTCGGCCCGATCAGCCGCCGGTGACGTAGCGCATCACGTCGAAGCGGGTGATGATGCCGTCGAGCCGGCCGCCGCGGCGCACCAGCACGCCCGGGTTCTTGGAGAGGAGGCGGGTGACGGTGGGCATGTCCACGTGGCCGTCCACCACCGGGAGCGGCGCGTCCATCACGTGCTGCACCGAGCTCTCCAGCACCTGCGGGTTCTCCAGCACCTTCCCCATCAGCGTGCTCTCGGCCACGTGCCCCACGCAGTCGCCCTCGGCCACCACCGGGAGCTGCGAGACGTTGTGCCGCGTGATGAAGCCCAGCGCCTGCCGCACCGGCGTCTCCGGGGCCACGGCGATCAGCTCGGGCGGCGCGCCGTCGGCCTTGCCGCGCACCATGTCGCCGGCGCTCACGCGGGCCGGCTCCAGCAGGCGGTTCTCGCGCATCCAGTCGTCGCTGTACACCTTGCTCAGGTAGCGCTCGCCGGTGTCGCACAGGATGAACACCACGCAGGCGTCGGGGTCGTCCACCTCGCGCGCGATCTCCAGCGCCACGTGCGCCACCAGCCCGCTCGACCCGCCCACGAACAGCCCCTCCTCGCGGGTCAGCCGCCGCGCCAGCGTCATCGACACCCGGTCGTCCACGCTCCGCCACTCGTCCACCACGTCCATGTCGAGCGCGCCGGGGATCTTGTCCTGCCCGATCCCCTCCACCTTGTACGGCGCGGGGGCGATCTTCTCCCCCGTCTCCCAGTACGCCTTCAGGATCGAGCCGACGGGGTCGCCGCCGATGATGCGCACGTTCGGGTTGCGCTCCTTCAGGTAGCGCCCCACGCCGGTGATCGTCCCCCCCGTGCCCGCGGCGGTGACGAAGTGGGTGACGCGCCCCTCCGTCTGCTCCCAGATCTCGGGCCCGGTGGTGCGGTAGTGCGCCTCGGGGTTGGCCTGGTTGTAGAACTGGTCGGCCAGCACGGCGTTGGGCGTCTCTTCGGCGATCCGCTTGGCCAGGTTGACGTAGTTGTCGGGGTGGTCGGGCGCCAGCGCGGCCGAGGTCACGATCACCTCGGCGCCGAACGCGCGGAGGAGCCGCACCTTCTCCTGGCTGAACTTGTCGGAGAGGGTGAAGATGCAGCGGTACCCCTTGATGGCCGCGGCGATGGCCAGCCCCACCCCGGTGTTGCCGCTGGTCCCCTCCACCACGGTGCCGCCCGGGCGCAGCCGCCCCTCGCGCTCGGCCGCGTCGATGATGGCCGGGCCGATGCGGTCCTTGAGGCTCCCGCCGGGGTTCATGAACTCGGCCTTGCCGTACACGGGGGTGCGGATCCCCCGCGCCAGCGCGTTCAGGCGGATCAGCGGCGTCCACCCGATGGTGTGCATCACGCTGGCGTAGGGCCGCAGGTGGCGCGGCTGCGCCATGGCGGCGTCGAGCGACGGCGCGGTGTCGGTCATTTCTTCGCGGTGTCGCCGGCCGGGGCCGGCGGTGGGTTCGTGGGAGCCGCCGCGGCGCTGTCGGCCGGGTTCAGCTCGAACTTGACGGGAAGGAGGAACCACGCGGCCACGGCCTTGCCGCCCCGCGTGGCGGGCTCGAAGCGCAGCTCGCGGCTCCCCGAGAGCGCGGCGCTGTCGAAGGCCGCGTAGCCGCTGGTGCGCTCCACCCGCACGGTGTCGACCGACCCCTGGTCGGAGATGAAGAGGCGCAGCGTGGTCTGCCCCTCCACCTGCGCGTCCCACAGCTCTTCGGGGTACTGGAAGGGGCTCTCGGAGAGCTGCCGCGGCGGCGTTTCGGGCACCGGCCCGCGGTCGCACGCCCCCGCCAGCAGGGCGGCGGCGAGCGCGGCGGTCTTCGCGATGGGTCGCGTCATCTCGTTCCGGTTTCAGGTGCGTGCGGCCTGCGCCAGCTCGGCCAGCAGGTTCAGCGCCTGCAGCGGCGTGGTGCGCTCCACGTCCACCGCGCGCAGGCGCTCCACCGCCGGGTGCACCGGCGGCCCGAACAGCCCCAGCTGCACCGCGGGCTCGGGGGCCGGCGCCGGCGCGGGGGCCGCGGCCGTCTCCAGCTCGCGCAGGATCTCGCGGGCGCGGGCGACCACCGTCTCGGGAAGCCCCGCCAGCCGCGCCACCTCCACCCCGTAGCTGCGGTCGGCGCCGCCCGGCACCAGGCGGCGCAGGAACACGATCCCGTCGCCCACCTCGCGCACGGCCACGCTGAAGTTTACCACGCCCGGCAGGCGGTTGGAAAGCCGGGTCAGCTCGTGGTAGTGCGTGGCGAAGATCGTCTTGGCCCCCACCTGGTCGTGCAGGTGCTCCGTCGTCGCCGTCGCAACCGACAGGCCGTCCCAGGTGCTGGTGCCGCGGCCGATCTCGTCGAGAAGGACCAGGGAGCGTGCCGTGGCGCCGTGCAGGATCGCGGCCGTCTCGTTCATCTCCACCATGAAGGTGGACTGCCCGCGCACCAGGTTGTCGCTGGCGCCCACGCGGGTGAAGATGCGGTCCACCACCCCCACCCGGGCGTAGCGCGCCGGCACGAACGACCCCGCCTGCGCCATCAGCACGATCAGCCCCACCTGGCGGAGCACGGTGCTCTTGCCGGCCATGTTGGGCCCGGTCAGGATCATCACCCGCTCGCCGTGGTCCAGCCGCACGTCGTTGGGGATGAACTCCTCGCGCGGCATCATGGTCTCCACCACGGGGTGGCGCCCGCCCGTCACCTCCAGCGCGAAGCCGCCGTCCACCTCCGGGCGCACCAGCTCCCGCCGGTGGGCGGCCTCGGCCAGCGCGCCCAGCACGTCCAGCGTGGCGATGCGCTCGGCCACGGCCTGGATCCGCGGCACCTGCCGCGCCGCGGCCTCGCGCACCTCGTTGAAGATGCGCGTCTCGAGCGTGGTGATCTTCTCCTCGGCGCCCAGGACCTTGTCTTCCCACTCCTTCAGCTCGGGGGTGAAGTAGCGCTCGGCGTTGGCCAGCGTCTGCTTGCGCAGGTAGTCGGGCGGGACCTTCTCGGCGTGCGTGCGCGTGATCTCCAGGTAGTACCCGAACACGCGGTTGTAGCCCACCTTCAGCGAGCCGATCCCCGTCCTCTCCCGCTCGCGCGCCTGCAGGGAGGCGATGAAGTCGACCGCGCCGTCGCGCACGGTGCGCAGGTCGTCGAGCTCGGCGTTGCACCCGGCGCGCACCACCCCGCCGTCGGCCACCGCCACCGGCGCGTCGGGGCTCACGGTGCGGGCGATGGCGTCGCACACGTCGTCCACGGGGTCCAGCCCCTCCAGCACGCCGCGCAGCAGGTGCGCCCGCGCGTGGGCCAGCGCCTCGCGCAGCGGCGGGATGCGGCAGAGCGACGCCGCCAGCGCCAGCATCTCGCGGGGATTCGCACGGCCTGAGCCCACCTTCACCGCCAGCCGCTCCAGGTCGCGCACCTCGCCCAGCGCGTCGCGGACGGCGCGGCGCGCCCCGGCATCCTCCACCAGCTCGCCCACCGCGTCGTGGCGGCCGTTGATGGCGGGGACGTCCACCAGCGGCGCCAGGAGCCAGCGCCGCAGCAGGCGCCCGCCCATGGGGGTGAGCGCCTCGTCGAGCACCCCCAGCAGCGTTCCCTGCGTCCCCGCGCCGCGCATCGGCTCCACCAGCTCCAGGTTCCGGCGCGTCATCTCGTCCAGCACCATCACGTGGCCGGGGCGGTCGATGCGCGGCGGCCGGAGCCCGCCGAAGCCGGCGGGCTGCACCTCGCCCAGGTACGCGATCAGCGCCCCGCAGGCGGCCACCAGCGACTCGTCGCCCGGCTCGAAGCCGTAGCCGGCCAGGTTGGCCACGCGGAAGTGGCGCTGCAGCTCTTCCCCTGCCTGACGCGCGTCGAACAGCCAGTCGGGCCGGTACGTCCGCGTCACGTCGCCCGCGCCGGGGATGGGGAACAGCTCCCACGTCCTCGGCAGAAGCAGCTCGGCGGGCTGGAACACGCCCAGCGCGTCGGGGAGATCCTCCCACGAGACGCGGCGGACCGACATCTCGCCCGTGGTCAGGTCGCCCAGCGCCAGGCCGACGGTGCCCTCACCCGCCGCGTCGCCCGCGATGGCGGCCAGGAAGTTGTTGCGGCGCGCGTCGAGGAGCGCGTCGCTGAACACCGCGCCCGGGGTGACCATCTCGGTCACCTCGCGGCGGACCAGCCCCTTGGCCAGCGCGGGGTCTTCCACCTGCTCGCAGATGGCCACGCGCCGCCCCGCCGCCACCAGCCGGCGGAGGTAGGTCTCCAGCGCGTGCACGGGGATACCGGCCAGCGGCGCGCGGCTCCCCCCGTTGTTGCGCGAGGTGAGCGTCAGGTCGAGGATCTTCGATCCCTCGACCGCGTCGTCGTTGAACAGCTCGTAGAAGTCGCCGACGCGGAAGAAGATGAGCGCGTCCGGGTGGCGCGCCTTGATCTCGCGCCACTGCAGCATCAGCGGGGTGTCTTCGGACGCCATCCTGGATGGGTACGGGAGGCGCGCCGGCCGGGCCGGCGACGGGGACTGCGATCGGTGCGGAAGAGGCCGGAATCTATGCCGCTTCGGGAGATGCGGCAACGGGCGGGGGGTGGAAGGTGGACGAAGGGAACGCGATGGGGTGCGAGGTACGGGGGTGCGGAGGGACGGGGGTACGATGTCCGGGTGTGGCGGCAGACATCGGCGCATGCCGCGGGTGGCCCCCTCCCCCCGACCCCCTCCCCCGCTCCGCGGGGGAGGGGGAGCACTGCGATCCGTTTCGGTGCTGGCTTCTCCCTCAGCCGTCAGCGTGCACCAGAATCGCCGGCCACTCTGGTGCCTGTAGTCCGCGAAGGCGGACTTCGTGTGGTTGTTGCAGCGAATTCATTCGCCCTGTACCGGCAGCGTGAAGAAGAACCGGCTTCCCCGCCCCGGCTCGCTCTCGGCCCACATCCTCCCGCCCTGCGCTTCCACGATGGCGCGGGAGAGGGGGAGGCCCATGCCTCGGGCGGGGACGTCGCCGCTCCAGAGGGGGGTGAACAGGCCGGCCAGGGCGGCCGGCTCGATCCCCTCGCCCGTGTCGGTCACGCTGAAGCGCACCACGCCGTCCACCGGCTCGGCGGCCAGCACGATGCTCCCGTCCGGCGGCGTGTAGCGCACCGCGTTGGCCACCAGGTTCCCCAGCACCTGCAGCGTCCGGTCGCGGTCGCCCACCACCGTGGGCAGGCCGTCGCCGGGGATGCGCGCCTCGAAGCGCACGCGGCCGCGCGCGGCCAGCGGCTGCAGCAGCAGGCCGGCCTCGCGCAGCAGCAGGCAGGGGCGGAAGACGACGCGCTCCACCGGCAGGCTCCCCGCCTCCAGCCGCGTCACGTCGGCCAGGTCCTGCACCAGGTGGCGGATCTGCTCGGCGGCCAGCACCACCGCCTCCAGGGGCGGGCGCGTCGCGCTCGCGGCGCCGTCGTCCAGCACGGCGGTGGCGTTCAGGAGGATGGTGGAGAGCGGGTTGCGCAGCTCGTGGCTCACCATCGACACCACCTTCTGCCGCGCCGCCGCCTCGTTCCGGACGCTGCGGTACAGCCGCGCGTTGTCCACGTACAGCGCCGCGCGGCGCGCCACCTCTTCGGCCAGCGCCACGTCGCGCCGGCCGTACACCCGGTCGCCGGTGCGCATCAGCGTGAGCACCCCCACCGTGCGCTCGCGCGCCACCAGCGGCACGAAGAGGATCGAGCCCAGCTCCAGCCCCACCAGCAACTCGCGGTGCCGCTCGTCCACCGCCACGCTTTCCACGAACGCGGGGGTCACCCGCTCCACCACCTCGGTGCGCCCGCCGGCGATCACCCGGGCCACCCGGCTCCGCGGGTTCTGGGGCGGGGGATACAGCCTGCGCCCCTCCTCCAGCACCGCGCCGATGGCCGGGTCGCGGTGCAGCGTGACCACCTTGCCGAACGCGGCGCCGTCGTCGCCCACCTCGTCGATCACGCACCCGTCGGCCAGCCGCGGCACCACCAGCGTGGCGAGGCGCGACAGCGTTTCGGGGTGGTCCAGCGAGCCGCTGAGCACCGCCCCCACCTCGGCCAGGAACGCTGACCGCCGCTCGGCCGCCTGCGCGTTGCGCCGCGCCCGCCGCTCGCGCCGCAGCGCCCGGCGCCGCTCGTGCGTGAGCGCCGCCAGCACCAGCCCCGTCACCGACACCAGCGCCAGGTACGCCTGCACGAACAGCAGCGCCTGCTGCGCCTCGGCCGCGCCCAGCGGGCTCTCGATCACCCGCGCCGCGCGCGCCACCCCGGCAAAGGCGACGGCCGCGGTCACCGTGGCCGCCCCGCGCAGCCCCATCCGCATGGCCGCCCAGGTGACGAACGGGAACACCGCGTAGCTGAGCGGCACCGAGGCGCCGTACCATCCGCCCCGGCCGTGGAAGGCCAGCACCGTCACCAGCACGGCGCCCGCCACCGCGCAGGCCAGCTCCAGCGACTGGCGGCGGCTGGGCGGCCGGCGCGCGGCGGCCCAGGCCAGGATCAGCGGCGCCGCCACCAGCACGCCGGTGCCGTTGCCGGTCCACCACACCAGCGCGGTGGCGGGCGCACGCTCCCACGGCAGCATCCCCCACACCAGCAGCCCGCCCACGCCGAACAGCGCGCTGGCGGCCGGCCCGGGGAGCGAGGCCAGCGGCACGAAGCGCAGCACGTCGCGCACCCCCGCCAGCGAGGTGCGGATGCGCCACACCGGCCCCAGCAGCCACGCGCCGATCACCGCGTCGAGCACGTTCCCCACGCCGGCCAGCATGGCGTACCGCAGCGGCACGCCGGTGGTGAGCGTGACCGCCACCGCCGCCACGTACACGGCGGGCCAGTAGCGCCGCCCCATCAGCAGCAGGCCGGCCAGGGCAACGCCCGAGGGCGGCCACACCGGGCTGGCGTTGGCCTGCACGAAGGCGAGCGAAAGCCCCACCCGGCCGGCCACGAAGTAGGCCAGCGCCAGGAGCAGCGCGCGCAGCAGCGCCCGTGGAAGGGTGGCGGCGGAAAGCGGCAACGTGAGGGAGGACGGCGCGATTTCGGGAGGGAGGGGTCCGGAGGGCTGCAAGCTACCGGTGTTCCGCACGGGCTGCAACGTTTTGCGCCGTTGCGCCACGCCCGGGAACGCGGCTTGCCCATGCACCGGGCGGGAGGGGTTCCGGAGACGACCTGACGACGGGAGATCGAGCGGATGGGCGACGAGACCACGGCCGGGGCCGACGCGCACGACGACGTGCTCACGGCGGGCGGAGAGGCGCGCGACGCGCCGGGAGGCGGGCGCGACGGGTGGCGGCGGGGCTTCCTGGACCCCGAGAACTGGCACGACTTGGCGGAGCGCGGCACCCCGCGCTCCGGCTGACGGCTACTTCGGGCGAAGCGGTGCGGGAGGCCGGACGATCGGCCTCAGCCTTCGGGACCCGACGGCGAACGGGCGCGCGGCAGAGGATGCCGCGCGCCCGTTTCGTTCAAACCGGCCCGACGGACCCGGCCCCGAACGGAAGGGTCAGGACGCGGCTTCGGGCACAGGAGCCGGCACCGGCGCGGGTTCCTGCGCACCGCGCGAGGATTCGTACACCAGGTTGGTGGCTTCCTCGAGCAGCTCCGGGCTGAGCCGGGGGTAGAAGCTGCGTGCGCACTCCTCGATCTCGATGCGCGTGGAGCCGGGGCGCACCGACGCCCGGATGGCTCGCACGCGAGCTTCGCGAAGGAGGCGCGCCGTCTGTTCTTCGCGGCGCGCGCGGGCGGCCGCCATCTCGCTGGCCAGATCGATTTGCACTACCACGCTCCTGGAACGGGAGATGATTGATTCGCTGCAACCAATCTAACACCGTGCGCCACCCCCCCCAACCTGCGACTTTCGTCTCTTCGCGATCAACACCCTCAAGTTGGGGCTGATCCCTGTTAGTGCCTTGCATCGGCACACCGCCGGGCGGCACGCGGAAGGCGCCGGCGGGCACGGTGCGGACGAACGGAGCACGATCTTTGCCCACGCAACTGCCATGGAGGGCAGGGTAACATGGAAATCAGCGTGAACGGGGGGTTCAGCATGGCACGGGAGACCGGGACGGTAGAGCGGTTCATGGACGAGAAGGGCTTCGGCTTCATCAAGCCCGACAAGGGGGGGAAGGACGTGTTCGTGCACCACTCCGCGATCCAGGGGAGCGGTTTCCGCTCGCTGGCGCAGGGGCAGCGCGTGGAGTTCGACCTGGTGCAGGACCCCAAGGGTCCGCGCGCGGAGAACGTC
>DASWMA010000257.1:0-1645 GCA_036399995.1 Longimicrobium sp.
CCACCCTGCGCGCCGCGATCTGTTCGCCGTGGGCCGTGCGCACCCCCACCGCGCGGCCGTCACGCACCACGATGCGCTCCACCGGCGTGTTCGCGCGCACCACGCCGCCGCGGTCCTCGATCAGCCGCACCAGCGCCTTCGCCAGCATCTCGCTGCCGCCCACCGGCAGCGCCATCCCGCCGCCCATCAGCGCCATCAGCGTCAGCGGCACCCAGAAGCCGCCGTTGGCGCCGTCGGGGGTGCGCCCCAGGTGCATCACCCAGGGCGCCACCATCGCCTGGAACACGTCGCTCCGGAATCGCCCCTCCAGCACGTCGCGCGCGGTGGTGAAGAAGTCGGCCGCGAAGTCGGTGTAGCCCGGGCCCTCGGGGTTCACCATCAGCCGGCGGATGATCTTCTTCGCCTCGCCCGAGGCCAGGTCCAGGTTGAAGAGGCCGAACACGTCGCCCGCGTGGGCGCCGAACCCCTGCATCATCGCGCCGAACGCGGCGCCGTCGCCGGGGGCCAGGCGCTCGCACTCGGCGATCTGCTCGCCCATGTCGCGCGAGAAGACGGTGGTGCGGCCGTCGGCCAGCGACACGCCGGTGGGGTACTGCGGCTGCAGGTACTTCAGCCCCCGCTCTTCCAGCTCCGGCCCCATGTCGGCGTACGCCGCGCCGGTCACGAACAGCGGGTGCGCGGCGCTGAAGGTGTCGTGCTTGAAGCCGGGAAGGGTGAGCTCGTCGGTGCGCACCAGGCCGCCGGGGCGGTCGTTGCGCTCCAGCACCAGCACGCTCTGGCCGGCGCGGGCGAGGTAGGCGGCGGCGACCAGCGCGTTGTGGCCGCTGCCGATGAAGACGGCGTCGAACTTCTGCATGAGAAGAATCTCTCCGGTGGGTCTTTGAATTCGAATCGTGGATGGGCCCGCCGCCGGCCGCCCCCGGGCGGGCCGGAGCCAGAGGGGCAGAGGGTGACGCAGCGTGGGGAAATCTATCCGTTTATGTCCCGCGGTGCACTCCGTCGGCCCGTCTTTTTGCAACGGGTGTTCCTGAGGGATGGGAACTCTCCCATACAGGCTAAGTCGTTGTCTTGCATCGATAGATAACGGACGTCACCGCTCTGAGGAATTCCATAAACTGTGGATGGGGCGCCACACCGCGGGACGCGGATGCCACGGAGATGAAAGTCCGAAAATACGCAAGGGGGGATCGGCCGCTTCTGCGGTGGAGAATGGCGAGACGGCTCACCCAAACGTGCCTGCCCCCGGCCCACAACGTGCATCCCCGAGGGCCCCCGATTTTCGGGGCGGCACGCCTGCGCGCCCCATGGTGAGACCCCTGGATGGGAGGCGAAGCTCATGGCCCGCTACGGGATGGACTACGACCGCGGCTACCGCGGCGCGCGCGACTACGGCAGCGACTTCCGCGAGGGCGGCGACTGGAACCGCGACGAGTTCACCGCGGGGTCGCGCCAGTACAACACCGTGCACAACGACTGGCACATCAACCGCGAAAACCCGGGGCTCAACCGCGGCTGGGCCGGCGGCAACCGGCCGATGGGAGGCTACACCGGCCAGGGCGGCACCGGCTACGGCGCGTCGGGCGGGCACGGGCGCTACGACCGCGACCTGGACCAGGGCGGCTACGGCGAGGTGGGGTGGACCGGC
>DASWMA010000258.1:0-2505 GCA_036399995.1 Longimicrobium sp.
CACCCACCCATCCCATTTCCTCCAGAGGCCCCTGATGCGACGTGTTTTTGCTCTCCTCCTCGTAACACCGCTCCTGGCGAACTGCTCCGACCCGGCAACGCCGGTGGCCCCCGCGGGCGCCGTGCGCACGCTCGAGGTGGCGCCGGCCGAAGGGTGGTTGCTCGGGGATTCCCCGGTCGACACCTGGCCGCTCGAGGAGGCGCCGCCCGCGGAGTCGCCGCTGCAGGGCGCGCCTGCGTCGGGGGAGGTGATGGTGTTCGGCAACCCCGACGCCGGCACGGATTACCCCCCGCAGATGCACGACGAGTCGCTCCACGGCAAGGACAGGGTCATCCCGGGCACCGTGGTGATCGATGCGGGCCAGAAGGTGACCTTCCGAGTGTTCCCCGGGCACCGGGTGGCGATCTACAAGCCCGGAGTGCGGCCCGAGGACCTCACGGT
This sequence comes from Longimicrobium sp., assembly GCA_036399995.1. Taxonomy (GTDB): domain Bacteria; phylum Gemmatimonadota; class Gemmatimonadetes; order Longimicrobiales; family Longimicrobiaceae; genus Longimicrobium. The sequence continues at coordinate 442 of DASWMA010000258.1, forward strand.
TCCCCCGACGGGGACCTTCATCCTCGACCCCACGAACCGGGTAGCGCTGCAGGGGGGGCCGGTACCGTCGCTCTCGTGGACGTTCCATCAGCCCGGCCGCTACCTGGTGATCTGCGCCGTCCGGCGGCACTTCGTCGTGGCCAACATGTACGGCTGGATAATCGTGCGGTAGCCGGCACGGCGACCCGCAGACGACGAACCCGCCCCGGTACGCCGGGGCGGGCTCGTCGTTTTCGCTCGGCGCGATCGATTCATTCGCGCTTCGACACTTCCGCCTCCCCCGCACCATCCCCCAGCGCCTTCCCGATCTCCCCCACCGTGGCCCGCGCGCTTCGCCCCACGCCGATCAGCGTGGCCGACGCGAAGCCGGTCCAGTTGCCGTAGCCCACCAGCCACAGCATCGGCTCACGCACGCTGCGGGTGCCCTGGACGGGGATGCGGCCGTTCTCATCCACCACGTCCAGCGGGCGCAGGTGCTCCAGCGCCGCGCGAAAGCCGGTGCACCAGATCACCGCGTCGACCGGCTCCTCGCGCCCGTCGGGCCACACGACGCCGGTTGCGGTGAAGCGCTCGAAGGGCGGCACGGCGGCCAGCACGCCGCGCTCGCGCGCCTCCACCACCGGCGCCACCATCACGATGCCGCCCAGGTCGGCCGCCGGCGGCGGCTCGCGGCCCTGCTGCTCCGCGCGGTACACGGCGGTCGCGTACTCGAACAGGTACCGCCCGTCCATGTGGTCGGGAAGGAAGGTGGGCGGCGTCAGCGTCACCCACGTGGCGTCGGCCACCTGCGACACCTCGGCCAGGATCTGCGCGCCGGAGTTGCCGCCGCCCACCACCAGCACCCGCCGCCCCGCGAACGCCTCCGGCGCCTCGTATCCGGACGAGTGGACCTGCGTGCCGCGGAAGAGCTCGCGGCCGGGCCAGGCGGGGATGACGGGCGCCGCCCACGTCCCGTCGCGCTCACCACCGCCCGCGCGCGCCACTCGCCCGCGTCGCTCTCCACGCGGAACCCGCCGCCGTCGCGGTGGACGGCGGAGACGTGCACGGGGCGGCGGACGTTCAGCCCGTAGCGCTCCTCGTATTGCGCCAGGTACTCGATGGTCTGGTCGCGCGTGGGATAGTCGTCGCCGGCGGGAAAGAGCCAGCCGGGGAGCGAGCTGTAGCGCGCGGGCGAGAACAGCCGCAGCGACCGCCAGGCGCGCGGCCACGCGCCGCCGGGCCGCTCCTGCTGGTCCAGGATCGCCCAGCGCAGCCCGGTCCGGCGCAGGGAGTATCCCACCGCCAGCCCCGCCTGCCCGCCGCCGATCACGATCACGTCCATCTCGCGCGCGCCGTCTTCCACGTCCACCCACTCACGTCTGGTCCGATCCACCCGCCGGAATCGCATCATTCTCCGATGCGGTTCCAGCGTGCGCCACCCGCATCGGTGGGGCAGCGCTGTCCGCACAGGGACACGACAGACCCGCGACCGGGACAGGGCTGACCCTCTCCGGAGGCCCGGGTGGCCGGGCGAACTTCGCAAGCCATTGTCGCGCAGCCACTTGCGTTCACCGCAACGGCCGGTCCGCGGGTTGCTCCCTGCGAGCCGCGCGGATCGGCTCCGCGAACGACATCCTTCCCTGCCCCCTTACGGAGAACCCTCCCCATGAAGCACCGCATCGCCGCGCTCGCGCTGGTTCCCCTGATGGCCGCCGCCGCCCAGCCGCTCCCCGCTCCCGCCAACCCGCCGCTCCCCGACCTGGTGACCGCCGTGGTGGCGGGCAATGCAGACCGCGTCACCATCCGCGTCCGCAACCGCGGCCGGGGGCCGTCGCCGGCCGGGCTGCTGAACCTGTCGCTGGGCCAGCCGATCGGGACGGCGAAGAACTACGCCATGCCCGCGCTGGCTCCGGGCGCGGTGAACTCGGTGATCATCACGGTGGGCAAGCCGGTGGCGGGCGTGCACTACACCGTGCGGCTCGACGTCAACCAGGCGATCGCCGAATCGAACGAGACCAACAACGTGGCCGCCGGCGACTTCTGATCCACCGTCGGGGGCGTCGGATTTCGTGGCGAATTTGCGGC
>DASWMA010000259.1:0-4315 GCA_036399995.1 Longimicrobium sp.
GCGCGCGCTGACGACGTGCGTCTCGGAGGGGCCGTACTGGTTCACCAGCACGCACCCGGGCATCGCGGCGAACCAGCGCCGGATCGGCTCCGTGACGCGCAGCTGCTCGCCCGCGGTGATCACCTCGGCCAGCGAGGCGGGGGCGATCCCCAGCTCCACCGACGCTTCGGCCAGGTGCTGCAGGGCGACGAAGGGGAGGAAGAGGCGCTCGACTCCCTCCGCTTCAACGAGCCGCGCGAGCTGCGACGAATCGGTGCGGACCTCCTCGGAGACCAGCACCAGGGTGCCGCCCGCGCACCAGGTGGCGAAGATCTCCTGGAACGAGACGTCGAAGCTGATGCTGGTGTACTGCAGCGTCACCGCTCCCACGGGTGCGTGCCCCGAGGCGGCCTGCCAGGCGAGCAGGTTGACCAGCGGCCGGTGCGGCATCGCCACCCCCTTCGGCCGCCCGGTGCTCCCCGAGGTGTAGATGACGTACGCCAGGTTGCCGGGACCGGCCGGCACCCGCAGCCGCTCGCCGCTCTCGCGCCCGATCTCCGCCGCGTCCGCGCCCAGCCGCACCACCGTGGCCCCACCGGCCGGGAGCCGCTCCGCCAGGCTCGCCTGCGTCAGCAGCACCCGCGCGGCCGAGTCTTCCAGCATGTACCCCAGGCGCTCCGCGGGGTACGCCGGGTCCAGCGGCACGTAGGCGCCCCCGGCCTTGAGGATCCCCAGCACCGCGATCATCAGCTCCGGGCCGCGCTCCAGGCACAGCCCCACGCGTGCGTCCGGGCCCACGCCCAGCCCGCGGAGGTGGCGCGCCAGCCGGTTGGCGCGCTCCTCCAGCTCGCCGTAGGTGAGGCTCCCCCCCGCGTGGCGCACCGCCACCGCGCCGGGCGTGCGCTCCGCCTGCGCCTCGAAGAGGTGCTGGATGCACCGGCCAGCGGGATACCCGGCCTCTGTCCGGTTCCACTCCTCCACCACCAGCCGCCGCTCCTCCTCTCCCGTGAGCTCCAGGTCGGAGAGGCGTGCGTCGGCGCGCGCGGTCACCTGCTCCAGGACCCGGAGCAGGTGGCCCAGCATCCGCTGGGCGGTGGCGCGGTCGAACAGGTCGGTGCTGTACTCCAGCGAGGCGCGGATCCCCTCCGGGTGCGTGCCCACGGAAAGCGTCAGGTCGAACTTGCTGGTCCCGCTCTCCGCGTACACCCTGCACATCTCCACCCCCGGCAGCTCCGCCTGGGAGCGGTCGGCGTCCTCCTGGACGAACATCACCTGGAAGAGGGGCGAGTGGCTCAGGCTCCGCTCCGGCCGCAGCTCCTCCACCAGCCGCTCGAAGGGGACGTCCTGGTGCTCCCAGGCGCCCAGCGTGGTCTCGCGCACCCGCCGCAGCACCTCGCGGAAGGTGGGGTCGCCGGAAAGGTCGGTGCGAAGCACCAGCGTGTTGGTGAAGAAGCCGATCAGCTCCTCCACCTCCCGCCGCGTCTGCCCCGCCACCGGGGTCCCGACCACGACGTCGTCGCTCCCGGAGTACTTCGCCAGCAGCACCTGGAAGGCGGCCAGCAGCACCATGTACCGCGTGGCGCCCGCGCCGCGCCCCAGCGCCTCCACCCGCGCCAGGAGCCCGGCCGGGAGTGCCGCCGGGAGGGTGGCGCCGCGGAAGCTCTGCGCCGCGGGGCGAGGGCGGTCGGTGGGGAGCTCCAGCAGGGCGGGCGCCCCGGCGAGCCGCTCCCTCCACCAGGCGAGCTGCCGCTCCAGCACCTCGCCGCGAAGGTGCTCGCGCTGCCACGACGCGTAGTCGGCGTACTGCACCGGGAGCTCGGCCAGCGGCGACGGGCGCCCCTCGCGGAATGCCGCGTAGAGCGCCGCCATCTCGCGGAAGAGCACCTCCGTGCTCCACTCGTCGCTGACGATGTGGTGCATGCAGAGGAGGAGGACGTGGTCGTCGGCCCCCAGCCGCAGGAGCGCGGGGCGGAAGAGCGGCCCCGCCGCCAGGTCGAACGGCCGCGCCGCCTCCTCCTCGGCGCGGCGCCCGGCCGCCGCCTCACGCTCCTCCTCGCCCAGCCCCGACAGGTCCTCCACCGGGAGGGACAACCCGGCATGCGGCGCGATCACCTGCACGGGCGCGCCGCCCGACTCGCGGAAGGTGGTCCGCAGCGACTCGTGCCGGCGCACCACCTCGTCCAGCGCGCGCTCCAGCGCCGCCGCGTCCAGCGCGCCGGAGAGGCGCACCACCGCGGCCACGTTGTAGAAGGCGCTCTCCGGCTTCAGGCCGTGCAGGAACCAGAGCCGCTCCTGCGCGAAGGAGAGCGGCTGCGGCCCCGTCCTCTCCACCGGCGCCACCGGCGGGAGCACGGGCAGCTCCGCGCGCCGCATCTCCTCCACCCGCACGGCCAGCCTCGCCACCGTGGGCCCCTCGAAGACCGCCCGTAGCGGCAGCTCCACGTCGAACACGGCCCGCACCCGCGACACCACCCGCATCGCCAGGAGCGAGTGCCCGCCCAGCTCGAAGAAGTTGTCGCGCACCCCTACCCGCTCCAGGCGCAGCACCTCCGCCCAGATCCCCGCCAGCATCTCCTCCACCGGCGTCCGCGGCGCGACGTACGTCTCCTCCGCCGACGCGAGCTCCGGCGCGGGGAGTGCCTTGCGGTCCACCTTCCCGTTCGGGGTCAGCGGGAGCCGGTCGAGGACGACGAACGCGCCAGGCACCATGTGCTCGGGCAGGCTCCGCCGCAGGTGCTCGCGCAGGACGGCGGCATCGATCGCGTCCGGACCGGCCGCCACCACGTACGCCGCCAGCCGCCTGTCGCCCGGGTCCTCGCGCGCCACCACCACGCACTCGCGCACCCCGTCGTGCCGGCGCAGCGCGGCCTCGACCTCCCCCGGCTCGATGCGGAAGCCGCGGATCTTCACCTGGTGGTCGGTGCGGCCCAGGAACTCGAGGGTCCCGTCCGCGGTCCACCGCGCCCGGTCGCCGGTGCGGTACATCCGCGCGCCCGTCTCGCCCGAGAACGGGTCGGGGACGAACCGCTCCGCGCTCAGCACCGGCCGGCCCAGGTAGCCGCGCGCCACCGCGGCGCCGCCGACGTACAGCTCGCCCGCCACGCCCACGGGCACCGGCTCGCCGCGCGCGTCGAGGACGTAGATCCGCGCGTTGGCGATCGGCCGCCCGATCGAGGGCGCGCGGCGGTCCTCGAGCCGGCCGCACGCGTGCGCGGTCGAGTCGATGGTCGCCTCGGTGGGACCGTAGAGGTTGACCACCTCCCCCGCCCCCGCCGCTCGCGCCTCTTCCACCAGCGAGGCCGGGAGCGGCTCGCCGCCGCAGAAGACGATCCGGCACGGAAGGGAGCCCCCCTCGGGGAGCGCGCCGAGCACCGCCTGCAGGAGCGTCGGGACGAATTGCGCGATGGTGGCGCCGCCCTCCCCGATCACTCGCCCGATGGCGCCGGGGTCCTTCTCCGCGCCCGGGGGGAGCAGGAGGAGCCTCGCGCCGGTGGCCAGCGGCGTCCACAGCTCCCACGCGGACGCGTCGAAGGAGATCGACGTGCGCTGCAGCACCGTGTCGTCCGCGCCGATGCCGAACGCGCCGGCCTGCCAGGCGGTGTGGTTGACCAGGCTCCGGTGCTCGATCAGCACGCCCTTCGGCCTTCCCGTGGAGCCGGAGGTGTAGATGACGTACGCGAGGTGATCGGGCCGCAGCTCCGCGCACCCGGGATTGGTCTCCGGCTCGCCCGCCCACGCCGGAGCCCCGGCATCGAGCACGACCGACGGGACGTCCACGCCCGCGAACGACGGGGCGAGCGACGACTGCACCAGCAGCGCCGCCGGCGCGCTGTCCTCCAGCATGTAGCGCAGCCGGTCGGCGGGGTACGCCGGGTCCAGCGGCACGTACGCGCCGCCGGCCTTGAGGATGGAGAGGAGGCCCACGACCATCTCCGGTCCCCGCTCCACGGCGATCGCGACCCGCGCGTCCGGCCCTACGCCGAGCGCGCGGAGGTGGTGCGCGAGCCGGTTCGCGCGCGCGTTCAGAACGGCGTACGTCAGCTCCCGGCCCTCGAGGAGCACCGCCACCGCATCCGGCGTGCGCGCCGCCTGCGCCTCGAACAATTCGTGGATGCACAGCTCGGCGGGATACTCCGCCGTCGTCCGGTTCCACTCTTCCAGCACCAGCGCGCGCTCCGCCCCGCCGAGCAGCTCCAGCTGCGAAAGCCGCGCGTCGGGGTCGGCGGCGACCTGCTCCAGCACCCGCTCCAGGTGCGCCAGCATCCGCTGGGCGGTGGCGGGCTCGAAGAGGTCGGTGGCGTACTCCAGCGCGGCCTGGTCGTCGTCGAAGGAGAGC
>DASWMA010000260.1:0-1904 GCA_036399995.1 Longimicrobium sp.
CCGCGTCCGGGGGAGAGCGAAAGGAAAAGGGGCAGCCCGGCACACCGCCGGACTGCCCCTCGATCTTCGATGCGACCCCGCGCGGTCAGGGCACGGCCACGCCCCGGCCGTTCGGCGCCCGCCGGCCGGCGCCGCGCAGGCGGTCCCACTCCACGAAGAAGGGCTCGTCGGGGCGCGTGCGGCGCATCCCCGCCACGTAGTCGGCGGCGTACGCCAGGAACAGCCCGATCACCCCGCCCAGCATCACCCCCAGCACGATCAGCAGCCCCCGCCGCGGGCCCGAGGGCGCCTCGGGAAGGGCGGGGGCGTCGAGCACGCTCACCACCGCCAGGTCTTCGCGCAGGTTCATCTGCGCGTCCACCAGCTCGCCGGTGAGGGTGAGGTAGATCTGCTGGTCCTTCTCGAACTCGCGCATCCGCCGCGCCAGCTCCATCTGCACCGCGGGAAGCGCGCTGCGCGAGGGGAAGAGCTCGCCCCCCTGGGTGAGCTGGTTCAGCTGGCCGCGCAGCGCGTTCAGGCGCCGCACCGCCGCGCGATACTCGGGGTTCTCGGGGGTGCTCGAGGCGCGCAGCCCCGCCACCACCACCTGCTGCTGCGCGATCTCGCGCTGCAGGTCGCCCGCGGCGGCCACCGACTGCCGCGCCTGCTCCTGGATCGCCGGCGTGCCGGTGCGCTGCTGGTACTCGGTCAGCGCCCGCTGCGAGCGCTGCAGGTTGGCCTGGGCGATGGCCAGCTGGCGCTGCACCGTCTCGGCGCGGTTCTCGGCCGTCTGGATCGCCACGCTGGTGGCGATGGCGTTCACCGCCTCGGGGAACTGCTTCGCCACCCGCATCGCCAGCCGCGGGTCGCGCGCCACCACGTCCACCTTCACCGAGCGGTCCACCGGGTCGGTCTCCACCGCCACCGACTTGAGCGCGGCGGCCAGCAGCGCGGCGTCGGGGGCCGGCCCGCCGTCGGCGGCCAGGCGCACGCGCACCGAGTCGCGCACCGCCTGGCTCTTCACGATCGCCGTCACCATCCCGGGGTTCCCCGCGCGCGCCACCCCCGCGGCCAGCCCCGGCACCTGCAGCTGCGACGCCAGGAGCTGGAAGCGCGAGTCGGAGCCGCCCCCCGACGAGGGGACCAGCACCACCCGCGAGGTGTAGGTGCGCGGCATGGTGTACGCGGCGGCGGCGGCCAGCGCCGTGAAGAGGAGCGTCGACGCGGCGATCACCTTCCAGCGCCGCAGCAGCACCGCGGCGAAGTCGAGGACGGAGGCGTCGGCGGGCGCATCGCCGGCGCGCGCGGCGGGTTCGTTGCTCACGGGGCTCATCTGAACACGGCTACGGCGGCCAGGATGGCGCCGGTGACGGTGGCGACGATCGCCTGCGAATACTGCAGCACGGTGAGCGGCGACGACTCGCGGCGGAACGGGACGATCACCGCGTCGCCCGGCTCGATGCGCCCCACCTCCCAGATCGGCACGCGCGAGCCGCTCGAGGCGCGCAGCACCACCACGTTGCGCCGGTCGGCGCGGCGCGCCAGCCCGCCCGCGGCGCTCACGTACGACAGCGGCTCGGCGCCCGGCCGGTGCGGCACCAGCCCGGGCTCGCGCACGGCGCCCAGCACCGCCACGTCCACCCGGCGCGGGGGCACCGTCAGCACGTCGCCCGAGCGCAGCGTCTGGTCGAAGGCGTTGCCGCCCGCGGCGAAGAGCTCCTGGAAGTTCACCACCACCCGGGTGGGGTCGGAGGTGTTGCGCACCTGGACGATGCGGCGGTCCTCGTCGGTCAGCAGCTCGGGCGGCACGTTGGACAGCTCGTCGCGGACGGGGCCGCCGCTGGGCGCGCGGCGCAGCGTGGCGTCCACCAGCGAGGCGTCGGAGGTGAAGCCCCCGGCCATGGCCACCAGCTCGCGCACGGTGG
>DASWMA010000261.1:0-6319 GCA_036399995.1 Longimicrobium sp.
CTGTTCGACCAGTTCGACGCCGACAGCTACCTGGAGGGGATCGCGGAGGAAGGGATCACCGTGGCCCTCACCGTCCCCACCATGCTGCTGATGCTGATGGACGGCCGGCAGTGGGGGCGGCCGCTCCCCAGCTTGCGCACCTTCATGTCCGGCGGCGCGCCGCTCCCCGCCGCGCTGGCCGAGCGCGTGCGCGCCGCGGGCTACCGCCTGCGCGAAGGCTACGGGCTCACCGAGTGCGGCCCCAACTGCTTCGCCATCGATGCCGACGAGGCGCTGCGGCGGCCCGGCGTGGTGGGCTGGCCCGTGCCGATGCTGGAGATGCGCGTGGCGCGCGAAGACGGCACCGAGGCGAACGCCGGCGAGCCGGGCGAGCTGCTGCTGCGCGGGCCGCAGCTGTTCGCGGGGTACCTGCGGAATCCCGAGAAGACGGCCGAGGCGTTCACCGCAGGCGGGTGGCTGCGCACCGGCGACCTGGCCGCGCGCGAGGCGGACGGCGCCTTCCGCATCTGCGGGCGGCGCAAGGAGATGTTCATCTCCGGCGGCGAGAACGTCTTCCCCGGCGAGGTGGAGGCCGCGCTGGCCGACTGCCCCGGCGTGGCCGAGGTGGTGGTCGTTGGCATCCGCGACGAGCGCTGGGGCGAGGTGGGCCGCGCCTTCATCGTCCCCCGCGCCGACGCGGCGGTGGGGGAGGCGGAGGTGATCGCCCACGCCCGCTCGCGGCTGGCGGGCTACAAGGTGCCGCGCTCCATCGTCTTCCTCCCCGAGATCCCGCGGCTGGGCTCGGGAAAGCCCGACCGCCGCGCCCTTTCCGAGGCATCCGCATGACCACCGCGACCATCGCCGCGCACGCCAAGGGCTCCACCCTCCGCAGCACCCTGCGCTACGTGGAGGCCCAGCACGGCCCCGCCACCGTCGCCGACGTCCTGGCGCGGCTGGATGACGCCGACCGCGGCCACGTCGAATCCGCCGGCGCCACCGAAGAGGTGCCGGTCGAACTGCTGCGCGCGCTCTGGGCCGCCGTGGAGGAAACGATCGGCCGGCGCGACGCGGGGTGGCCCGAGAAGTCGGGTGCGTACTCGATCCAGTCGATGGGCGTGGAGCTTTACGGCGGGATCCTGCGGAAGAAGGACCCGCTGGAGTTCCTCAAGCAGCCCGTGTCGCTCTTCCGGCTCTATTACCAGCCGGGGAACATGGAGGTGGTGGAGGCCGAGCCCGGCCGCGCCGTGCTGCGCCTGGTGGGCTTCCCCGGCGACCCCGTGTTCTGCCGCCGCCAGACGGGCGGGCTGCTGCGCGCGGTGGAGCTGGCCGGCGGCGTCACCCCCTCCGTCCGCCACGTCCGCTGCTCGGTGGAGGGCGACGCCTTCTGCGAGTGGGAGCTGCACTGGGAGGCACCGTCGGCGGCATCGGCGGGATCGGCGACATCCGGCGCGGCGCAGGCTCGGCCGGGCGGTTGAAACCGCGGCAACAACCACACGAAGTCCGCCTTCGCGGACTACAGCCTTTCGCGCACGCCGACGTTTCGGAGCGCGGCACAATGATCGGTCTGCATTCGAAGTAGCCGCGAGCGAAGCGAGCCCCGGTCCCTCCCCCAGGCAGTTTTTGGGGGAGGGACAGGCGTTTCCGGACGCGACGCAGTCGCGCCGGGAACGCCAGGGAGAGGGCCCCCGCGGCGCCGCCGGAGCACATCCAGCCTCCGCAGGAGCCGAGACGCCGGCGGCGGGCTCCGCACTTGCGTCTCCCCCTGTGCCGGAACCACCTTTCGACTCAACGCCTTACGTCCCTTCAGTCCCCGAGCGCGAGCCCGATGTCCAGGCCTGCTTCGCCCGATCCCGTGCCGCCGTTCGTCCACCCCACCGAGAAGCCGGCGGGGGGGATGTCGGCCATCATGAGCACTGCGCGCCAGCTTCGGCGCGAGAAGTCCGTCGTCCAGGGGGCGAAGGCGCTGCGGGTGATCAACCAGGTGGAGGGGTTCGACTGCCCGGGGTGCGCGTGGCCCGAGCCGAAGGACCGCTCGCACTTCGAGTTCTGCGAGAACGGCGCGAAGGCCGTGGCCGCCGAGGCCACCTCGCGCCGCGCCGACCCCGCGTTCTTCCGCAAGCACACGGTCAGCGAGCTGCTGTCGCAGACCGACTACTGGCTCGAGCAGCAGGGCCGGTTGTCGCACCCGGTGATCCGCCGCGAGGGCAGCGACCACTTCGAGGCGATCGGCTGGGACGAGGCGTTCGCGCGCGCCGGCGAGGCGCTGCGCGGGCTGGAAACGCCCAACCAGGCGGCGTTCTACACCTCGGGCCGCACCAGCAACGAGGCCGCCTTCCTCTACCAGCTGTTCGGCCGGATGTACGGCACCAACAACTTCCCCGACTGCTCCAACCTGTGCCACGAGAGCAGCGGCGTGGGGCTGCGGAAGACGATCGGCGTGGGGAAGGGGACGGTGCAGCTGGAGGACTTCGAGAAGGCCGATGCCATCTTCGTGATCGGCCAGAACCCGGGCACCAACCACCCCCGGATGCTGATCGCGCTGCAGGCGGCCCGCCGCCGCGGCGCCGAGATCGTGGCCATCAACCCGCTGCGCGAGCGCGGGCTGGAAGAGTTCGTCCACCCGCAGGAGGTGGCCGCTACCCTCACCGGCCAGGGGACGAAGATCGCCACACTCTACCTGCAGCCGAAGGTGGGGAGCGACGTGGCGCTGCTGAAGGGGCTGATGAAGCTGCTGATGGAGGCCGAGAAGAACGCCCCCGGCCGCGTGGTGGACCACGGCTTCATCCGCGCCCACTGCACCGGCTACGAGGCGCTGGTGGCCGACCTGGCCGCCACCCCCTGGGCGCAGATCGAGGAGCAGACGGGGCTCACGAAGGCGCAGCTGCAGCCGGCGGCGGACATCTACATCCGCTCGCGTGCCACCATCGTGACCTGGGCGATGGGGCTCACGCAGCACGACAACGCGGTCGACAACATCATCGCGATCGCCAACCTGCTGCTGCTGCGCGGCAACGTGGGCCGCCCCGGCGCGGGCGCCGCTCCCATCCGCGGCCACAGCAACGTGCAGGGCGACCGCACCGTGGGGATCGACCACGCCCCCGGCGCGCCGCTGCTCGACGCGTTGCAGCGGGTGTTCGGCTTCGAGCCGCCGCGCGACCACGGGCTCGACGTGGTGGAGACGATCCGCGCGATGGACGCTGGGAAGATCCGCTTCTTCATGGCCATGGGCGGCAACTTCTTCTCCGCCAGCCCCGACCACGACCTGCTCGCGCGGGCCATGCGCACGCCCGATCTTTCCGTCTACGTCCTGACACGCCTGAACCGCAGCGCGCTGGTGCACGGGCGCGAGGCCATGATCTGGCCCTGCCTGGGCCGCACCGAGCGCGACGTGCAGGCCGGCGGCGAGCAGTTCGTGACGGTGGAAGACTCGATGTCCATCGTCCACATGTCGCGCGGCACCAACAAGCCCGCGTCGCCGCAGCTGCGGAGCGAGCCGGCGATCGTGGCCGGGCTGGCGAAGGCGGCGCTGGGCGACACGTCGCTCGACTGGGACGCGCTGGTGGCCGACTACGACCGCATCCGTGACCTGATCGAGCGCACCATCCCCGGCTTCGAGAGCTACAACACGCGGGTCCGCGAGCCGGGCGGCTTCGTGCTGCGCAACACCGCCGCGCACCGCGAGTGGAACACGACGACGGGACGCGCGCAGTTCGAGATCGTCCCCACGCCCGACATCCAGCTGGCGCCGGGCGAGCTGCGGCTGTTCACCATCCGCTCGCACGACCAGTTCAACACCACCATCTACGGGCTCGACGACCGCTACCGCGGAATCAAGGGCGCGCGCCGCGTGGTGCTGATGCACCCCGACGACATCGCCGAGCGCGGACTGCGCCCCGGCGACGAGGTGGACATCCGCTCGCACTACAAGGATGGCGTGGAGCGCATGGCCCCGCGCTTCAAGGCCGTCGCCTACGACGTGCCCCGCGGCAACTGCGCGGCCTATTTCCCCGAGGCCAACGTGCTGATCCCGCTGGGGAAGACGGCCAAGCTCAGCAACCAGCCCGCCGCCAAGCTGGTGCCCGTCACCATCGCCCCGGCCACGAGCCCCGTCCGCGCGGAGGGCCGCGACGAGCGACTGGTGCACACCGGGCCGGCCGCGGAGTCCGCCCTACCGTCCGAGCCGTCCGAACCGGCGGCCGCGGCGGCGGAAGTGGCGGCGGGATGACGCCGCGCGGGCCCTCTCCCTGGCGGTTCCGGCGCGACTGCGTCGCGTCCGGAGCCGCCTGTCCCTCCCCCAATACAACCTGGGGGAGGGACGGGGGGCGCTTCGCGCCGGCAGGGATGTACATCGATCGAATGCTCTCCATCCGTCCCTTCGATGCCGTCCTGAAGCCGGTCACGCCGGAGCCGCGATGACACGCCCGGGGAGCACCGTCCGCCGCGCGGTCGAGCAGGTGTCCGTCGGCAACGACGGGGCGGCGCGGCGCACGCGGATGGACGTGCTGGCGGCCGAGGAGCCGCTGGAGATCCGCATCGTCCCCGGCGACGCGGCGCGCGGCGGCCCGCTGGACGCGGCGGCGGTGCCGGTCTCGGTGACGATGCGCACGCCGGGGGCCGACTTCGAGCTGGCGGCCGGCTTCCTCTACGGTGAGGGGCTGATCGGCGGGGGGGATGCGATCACGGCGATCCGCTACTGCACGTCGGGCGAGCAGCAGTACAACGTGGTGCACGTGGTCCTGTCGCCCGGCGCGCCGTTCGACCCCGCGTCGCTCACCCGCAACTTCTACCAGACGTCGAGTTGCGGCGTGTGCGGCAAGGCGTCGATCGACGCGGTGATGGGGCCGGCGTGCAGCCGCGTGGCCAGCGATCTGGTGGTATCGCCCGACATCATCGTCTCTCTCCCCGAAAAGCTCCGCGCCGCGCAGGCCGTGTTCGAGCGCACGGGCGGGCTGCACGCCGCGGGGCTGTTCACGGCCGAGGGCGAGCCGGTGCGCGTGCGCGAAGACGTGGGCCGCCACAACGCGCTCGACAAGCTGGTGGGCGCGTCGCTGCTGGCGGGCGAGCTGCCCTGGGGCGAGCGGCTGGTGATGGTGAGCGGGCGGCTCAGCTTCGAGCTGGTGCAGAAGGCGGCGCGCGCGGGGGCGGCGGTGCTGGCCGGCGTGTCGGCGCCGTCAAGCCTGGCGGTGCAGCTCGCCGAGTCGGCCGGCGTCACCCTCTGCGGCTTCGTGCGCGGAGAAAAGTTCAACGTCTACGCGGGCGGCGAGCGCATCGCCGGGAGCACCGTCGCGGCCGCGCGTTGACCCGGCCGCGCACCCGTGCCATCCTGAGCACCGAGGCGTGACTCACTCCGCATAGAGTTCGCGCACGCTGTAGCCAGATCCTTCGGGCCGCGCCCACCGTCGCGGACGCGGTACCAGCTCGCCCCCCGACCTCTCCCGGTACGGGAGAGGTGGACGCCCTGAGGCGGCCGGAGAGGGCGCGATCCCGCGGTAACAGTGCAATTCTGGCCTGATCGAGAACGATCGTCCTGCTGCCCTACAGCACGCGGGCGAACACACGAAACGTCAGGAGAACGATGCGGTTCCGGCGGATGGGGACGATGCTGCTCGCGGCGCTGGCCTTGAGCGCGTGCGGCGACGAGGGGGGCGAGTTGCGCGACGTGACCGCGCGCCGCCGCGCCGAGCTCGACACCGCGGGCGCGAACGGCGCCGACACCGCGCCCGGCATCCCGGCCTTCGCCGGCGACACCACGCCGCGGGCGGGGGCCGACAGCGCGAAGGCGGACACCGCGAAAGCCGATTCGGCGAAGGCGCCGGCCGGGGCGGTGGGCGAGTGGACGGTGGGCGTTCGAGAGATGCGGCACTCGGGGGTGAACACCACGCTGCGCGGCCTGCGCACCGCCGCCAACGCCGGCTTCGACCGGCTGGTGCTGGACTTCGGCGACGCGCCGCTCCCCGGGTGGCGCGTGGAGTACGTGGACCAGCCGCTGCACCAGTGCGGCTCGGGTGACGAGATCCGCCTGGGCACCGACGCGGCGCTGCTGATCCGCCTGCAGTACACGCGCGCGCACGACGACGCCGGCCGCGCCACCATCCGCCAGCGCGACGTGCCGCTCAGCATGCCGGTGATGCGGCGGATGGTGATCATCTGCGACTTCGAGGCGGTGGTGGAGGTGGCGGTCGGCGCCGCGAGCCCCCGTCCCTTCCGCGTCACCGAGCTGCGGAACCCCTCGCGGCTCGCCATCGACATCCAGCAGGCCCCGTAAGCGCGGCCGCGCTGCAACCCGCGCGGCCTTTCCCCCGTAGTCTCCCCAGGCACCCCCGCCGGCATCCGTCCGGCG
>DASWMA010000262.1:0-4118 GCA_036399995.1 Longimicrobium sp.
TACGCCGGGTCCAGCGGAACGTAGGCGCCGCCGGCCTTGAGCACCCCCATCAGCCCCACGATCATCTCCGGGCCGCGCTCCACGCACACCGCCACGCGCGCATCGGGCACCACCCCCAGCGCCCGGAGGTGATGCGCCAGCCGGTTCGCCCGCGCGTTCAGCTCCGCGTACGTCAGCGAGAGGCCGTCGAAGACCACGGCCGCCGCGTGGGGCGTGCGCTCGACCTGCGCCTCGAACAGCTCGTGCACGCACGCGTCGCGCGGGTACGCCACCGCGGTCGCGTTCCACGCCTCGGTCACCTCCCTGCGTTCGGCAGCCGAGAGCAGCTGGAGCCGCTCCACCCGCCCGTCCGCGTCGGCCGCCATTCCCGCGAGCACGCGCCGCAGGTAGCCGACGTACCGCTCCACCGTCGCCTGCTCGAACAGCGCCGTGGCGTAGGTCAGGCTCCCCGCGATGCGCCCGCCCGCCTGGCCCAGCGAGAGCGACAGGTCGAACTTCGCCGCCACCTGCGACGGCGCCGCCGCCTCCGACGCCGCGCCCGCGCCTCCCGGCCCGGGGGCGGGGAGCTCCGACCGCGCGTCCTGCCACGAGAACATCACCTGGAAGAGCGGCGTGTGCGACAGGCTGCGCACCGGCTGCACCAGCTCCACCACCTGCTCGAAGGGGATGTCCTGGTTCTGCTGCGCGCCCAGCGAGCGCGCGCGTACCTGCGCCAGCAGCTCCGCCACGGTGGGCGAGCCGGAGAGGTCCACGCGCAGGGCCAGCGTATTCACGAAGAAGCCGATCAGCCCCTCGATCTCCGCGCGGCCGCGGTTGGCGCTGGGCGTGCCGACGACCACGTCGTGCTGCCCCGAGAGCCGGCCCAGCACCGCGGCCCACCCGGCGAGCACGGTCATGAAGAAGGTGGTGCCCTGCCGCCGGCCCAGCGCCTTCAGGCCGGCCGCCAGCTCCTCGTCGATCACCGCGGCCACGTACGCACCCGCGTGGTCCTGCCGCGCGGGGCGTGGACGGTCGGTGGGCAGCTCCAGCAGCTCCGGCGCGCCGGCGAGCGCCGCCGTCCAGTACTCGGCCTGCTCCCGCAGCACGTCGCCGGCGACCCAGCTTCGCTGCCAGGCGGCGTAGTCGGCGTACTGCACCGGGAGCGCGGGGAGGGGATTCGCCTCCCCGCGGCGGAAGGCGTCGTAGAGCGTGCCCAGCTCACGTGTCAGCACCCCCATGCTCCAGCCATCGGAGACGATGTGGTGCATCGTCAGCAGCAGGACGTGGTCGTCCGTCGCCAGATGGACCAGGCGCCCGCGGATCAGCGGCCCGTGCTCCAGGTCGAAGGGCGCGCCCGCCTCCTCGGCCGCCAGCCGGCGCAGCTCCGCCGCGGCGTGGGGGTGCCCGCCCAGGTCGTGCTCGACCAGGCGGAAGCCGCCCGGCGGCGCGATGCGCTGCACCGGCTCGCCCTCGACCTCCACGAACGTGGTGCGCAGCGCCTCGTGGCGCCCGAGCATCGCGGCGAGCGCATGCCGCAGCGCCGCGTGGTCCAGATCGCCTCGCAGCCGCTGCCGCGTGGCGATGTGGTACGTGTCGCCCAGGCCGCCGAGCTGCTCCAGGAACCACAGGCGCTGCTGTGCGAAGGAGAGTGGCAGCCGCCCGCCGCGATTCACCAGCCCGATCGGCGGCAGCTCGGTGCGGGCGGCGTCGCGCAGGCCCCGCGCGAAGTCGGCCAGCACGGGCCGCTCGAACACGTCGCGCGGCGAGGCCTCCACGCCCAGCACCTGCCGCACCCGCGAGACGACGCGCACCGCGAGCAGCGAGTGCCCGCCCAGCTCGAAGAAGTGGTCGTGCCGGCCCACGCGCTCCGCGACCAGCAGCTCCGCCCAGATCTCCGCCAGCACCTCCTCGGTCGGCGTCCGCGGCGCCACGTAGCGCTCCCCAGCCGACGCGAGCTCCGGCGCAGGCAGCGCCCTGCGGTCCAGCTTGCCGCTCGGCGTCAGCGGAAGCCGCTCCAGCGCGACGAACGCCGCCGGCACCATGTAGTCCGGGAGCTCCCGGCGCAGGTGCTCGCGCAGCACCCCCGCGTCGACGCCGCCCACCACATACGCCACCAGGCGCCGGTTCCCCGCCCCGTCTTCGCGCGCGACCACCACCGCCTCGCTCACCCCGTCGCGCTCCAGGAGCCGCGCCTCGATCTCTCCCGGCTCGATCCGGTAGCCCCGCACCTTCACCTGGGTGTCCACACGCCCCAGGAACTCGACCGTCCCATCCGCCAGCCACCGCCCCAGGTCGCCCGTGCGGTACATCCGCGCGCCGGGGTCCGCGGAGAACGGATCGGCGACGAAGCGCTCCGCCGTCAGCTCCGGCCGGCCCAGGTACCCCCGCGCCACCCCCGCGCCGCCCACGTACAGCTCGCCGGCGACGCCGACCGGCACCGGCTCCCCGCGCGCGTCCAGCAGGTAGACACGCGCGTTGGAGACCGGCTTCCCGATCGAAGCGCCCGGCGCCTCGCCCTCCGCGCCGCAGATCCGCGCCGTCGAGGTCACGGTCGCCTCCGTGGGGCCGTACTCGTGGTACAGCCGCGCGCCCGGCAGCCGGGCCCGGAGCTCCGCCACCATCCCCACGGCGATCGACTCCCCGCCCAGCACGATCCGCCGCAGGCTGGAGCACTCCTCCAGCCCCGGGTGCTCCAGGAACGCCTGCATGTGCGAGACGGTGAGCACCATCGTGCTGACCTCCTGGCGGCGGGCGACGTCCACGAGGTAGTCCACCTCCCGCTGTCCACCCGGCCGCAGCAACACCAAGCGGGCCCCCGCCAGCAGCGGCGAGAACAGCTCGCGTACCGAGACGTCGAAGCTGAGCGACGTCCGCTGCAGCACCGCGTCGCCGGCCGTGAGCTCCCAGTGCCGTTCTCCCCAGGCCAGCAGGTTGATGACACCTCGATGCCCGTTCATCACCCCCTTCGGCTGCCCCGTGGAGCCGGAGGTATAGATGACGTACGCCAGGTTCTCCGGGGTCAGCGCCCCACGCCGGGGATTGGAGTCCGGCCGGCCGCTCCAGGCGGCAGCATCTCCATCGAGCACCTCGATGGGAACGCCCGATCCGTCGAACCGCTGCGAGAGCGAGCGCTGCGTCAGCAGCACCACGGGCGCGCTGTCGCGGAGCATGTAGCTCAGCCGCTCCTCGGGATACTCCGGATCCAGCGGCACGTAAGCCGCGCCGGCCTTGAGGGTCGCCAGCACGGCGACCACCATCTCGGTGCCGCGCTCCACGCAGATCCCCACGCGCACGTCCGGAGCTGCGCCGAGACCGCGGAGGTGATGCGCCAGCCGGTTCGCCCGCGCGTTCAGCTGCGCGTACGTCACCTCCTCGTTCTCGTAGACCAGCGCCACCGCGCCCGGCGTGCGCTCCACCTGCGCCTCGAAGAGCTCGTGCACGCACGCGTCTCGCGGAACCTCCGCCTCCGTGCGGTTCCACTCCTCCACCACCTCGCGGCGCTCCGCCTCGCCGAGCAGCTCCAGCCGCGAGAGCCGCACGTCCGCATCCGCGGCGACCTGCTCCAGCACCCGCTCCAGGTGGCCGAGCAGCCGCACGATCGTGCCGCGCTCGAAGAGGTCGGTGCTGTAGTTCAGAGCACCGCGCAGGCCCTGGGCGGTCGCCGTGAGCGACAGGGAGAGATCGAGCTTGGCGCTTTCCGTGGCCGCTCCGACTCCGCTCACCTTCAGGCCCGGAAAAGCGCTTCCCCCGCCCCCGGCGTCCTGCAGCGCGAACATCACCTGGAAGAGCGGCGAGTGGCTCAGAGACCGCTCCGGCTGCAGCTCGGCCACCAGGCGCTCGAAGGGGACCTCCTGGTGCGCGTACGCGCCCAGCGTCGCCTCCCGCACCCGCCGCAGCGTCTCGCGGAAGCTCGGGTCTCCCGAGAGGTCGGTGCGCAGCACCAGCGTGTTGACGAAGAAGCCGATCAGCTCCTCCACCTCCCCGCGCGTGCGTCCCGCGATCGGGCTCCCCACCACCACGTCCTCGCTCCCGGCGTACTTCGACAGCAGCACCTGGAAGGCGCCCAGCAGCACCATGTAGAGCGTGGCGCCCTCGCTACGCCCCAGCGCCTGCAGCCGCTCCAGCAGCTCCGGGGAGAG
>DASWMA010000263.1:0-10384 GCA_036399995.1 Longimicrobium sp.
CGCCGCGGCGGACGATCGCCTCCACGGCGTCGGCCATCATCTCCGCGGCCAGCTCGAAGCAGGCGAGCTCCAGGTCGGCCAGGTTGCGGTCGCCGGGCGAGACGGAGAGGAGGCGCCGCTCGACGATCGCGCCGGTGTCGATCCCCCTGTCCACGTAGTGCAGGGTGGAGCCCAGCGCCACGCCGTGCTCCAGCGACGCGCCGGTGATCCCGCACCCGCGGATCCATGGCAGCAGCGCGGGATGCACGTTCAGCACGCCCGCCCGCGCCGTCTCGATCACCTCGGGATCCAGGATCCCGCCGCCCCCCAGGATGATCCAGTCCGGCGCGAGCGCGTGCAGGTCGCGGATCAGTTGCCGGCTGTTCATCCCCCCCGTGGCGATCACCTGCTGGCACCGCACCGCGTACGACGCCTTGCGCCTGCGGTGGAAGTGCAGCTTCCGCTTCACCGCCAGCGCCGACCACTTGGGCCAGCGCAGCAGCTTCCCCACCAGCCCCACCCCGCGCCGTTCGGGGAGGCCGAAGCCCCCCGTCAGGTACAGCACCGCGTCGAGCATGATGCCGCGCTGCCACACGGTCTGCAGCAGCCGCTGCCCGTGCTTGTTGTCGTTGGTGATCAGGACGACGCGTGGCATTCGATGGATCGGCGGCGGCGGTCGGAGAGTGATCGGGCGCGGAACACACGGAACGTAGCGGCTGCGAGACGGGGAGCCAAACCGGAGCGCCGGACGGATCATTGCCTACGCCAGTGGCGTACCATATGCTCACGGGATGATCTTCATCGAATTCCGGGCGTTCAGCCGCCGGCGAGCCGAGCTTCTCGACGATGAGAGCTTCCGCGCCCTGCAGCGTGTTCTGCTGGAGAACCCCGAGGCCGGCGCCGAGATCAAGGGAACCGGCGGTCTGCGCAAGCTCCGCTGGGCCGTGGAAGGCCATGGCAAGCGCGGCGGGGTACGGGTGATCTACATCCCGCTCCGGACTCGTGCGGTGATCCTCTTCCTGCTGCTGTACCAGAAGAACGAGCAGGAGGATCTCACGGCCGGGCAGAAGCGGCTCCTGCACGCGCTGGTGGAGCGGGAGATCACTGGAATCAAGGGTGAACCATGAAGGATGAGCTGTTCAACGAGCTGGTGGAGAGCATCAGCGACGCGGGCGCGTACCTCCGCGGCGAGTCGGCGGACGCGCGGGTCACGTTCGTGGGTGAGCCCGATCCTCGGGCCATCCGGGAAAAGCTCGGGCTCACGCAGGAGAGGTTCGCGGCGATGCTCTGCATCAGCGTGAAGACCCTGCGCAACTGGGAGCAGGGCCGGCGCGAGCCGAGCGGACCCGCCATGCGCCTGCTCCAGATCGCCGACAGGCACCCCGAGATCGTGCTCGAAGCGGCTTGATTCCGCCTCCGCGCGGACTTCCCCCGGCGCCGCCGGGCCTTCACCTCGCGACAGAGGCTTCGTGGCGCGGTCGACGTAGCCCGCGAGCGAAGCGAGCCCAGGTCCCTCCCCCAGGCGGTTTCGGCAGTTTTGGGGGAGGGACAGGCGCGCAGCGCCAGGGAGAGGGCCCCGCCCGTTGCCGTGCTCTGCCATTCGGGGCTAAATTTCCAGGTTCTACGCCTGGAATCGAGACTGACGGATGAATCGGGTTCGCCTGGAGGAAACGGAAGACAGGAGTGTGCCGGCCCGGGCCTTGTGGCCCTGGGCCGTTTTCACCGTGGCGCTCGGCGCCGGAATCGTCTTCTTTTTCGTCTATCCTCCACGCTGAAACGGCGGCCGCGGGCCGCGAAGGACATAGAGATGAGCATCGCAGAACAATCGGATACGGTGAAGGTCACGCTCCCCGACGGCTCGGTGCGCGAGCTGCCGCGCGGCGCCAGCGTGCGCGACCTGGCCGAGGGCATCGGCTCGCGCCTGGCGAAGGCCGCCATCGCCGCCAGGGTGAACGGCCAGGTGGTCGATCTCGGCCGCCCGCTGGGCGACGACGCGAAGGTGGAGATCCTCACCGAGAAGAACGCCGAGGCGCTCGACGTGCTGCGCCACTCGGCCGCGCACGTGCTGGCCACGGCCGTGCGCAAGGTGCGCCCGGGCGCGCACATCGCCTTCGGCCCGTCCATCCAGGACGGCTTCTACTACGACTTCGAGGTGGACCGGCCCTTCACGCCCGAAGACCTGGAGGCCATCGAGAAGGCGATGGCCGAGGTCGCGCGCGAAGACCAGCCCTTCGAGCGGCAGGTGGTGAGCCGCGAAGAGGCGCGCCAGCTGTTCGCCGACGACCCGCTCAAGCTCGAGCGGCTCGAAGAGCTGGGGCCGGACGAGACGATCACGGTGTACCGCAACGGGCCCTTCCTGGACCTGTGCCGCGGCCCGCACGTGCCCAGCACGGGGCGGCTCAAGCACTTCAAGCTGCTCAACACGGCCGGCGCGTACTGGCGCGGCGACGTGAAGCGCCAGATGCTGCAGCGCATCTACGGCACGGCGTGGTTCAGCAAGGAAGAGCTGGAGAAGCACGTCCACCAGCTCGAAGAGGCCCGCAAGCGCGACCACCGCAAGCTGGGGAAGGAGCTGGACCTGTTCCAGTTCCACCCCGTGTCGCCCGGCGCCGCGTTCTGGACGCCCAAGGGGACCACGCTGTACAACACGCTGATGGACTTCGTCCGCGCGCGGCAGGCCGAGGACTTCCTGGAGATCAAGACGCCGCTGCTGTACAACAAGGCGCTCTGGGAGCAGAGCGGCCACTGGGGGAAGTACCGCGAGAACATGTTCCTGGTGCTCGACAGCGAAACGGGCGAGCACGACATGTCGCTGAAGCCGATGAACTGCCCCTCGCACTTCATCTACTTCGCGAGCGCGAAGCACTCGTACCGCGAGCTCCCCACGCGCTACGCCACGCTCGACATCCTGCACCGCAACGAGCTGTCGGGGGCGCTCAGCGGGCTCACGCGGGTGCGGCAGTTCCAGCAGGACGACTGCCACATCTTCATCCGCGAAGACCAGATCGCCGAGGAAGTGCACTTCCTGCTGCGCTTCATCCTGGGGCACTACGACGCCTTCGGGCTCAAGTCGACGCTCAAGTTCGCCACGCGTCCCGAGCAGCGGATCGGCTCGGAAGAGATGTGGGACCGGGCCGAGGCGGGGCTGAAGGCGGCGCTCGAGGCCACGGGGATGCCGTACGAGCTGAAGGAGGGCGACGGCGCCTTCTACGGTCCCAAGATCGACTTCGACGTGACCGACTCCATCGGCCGCGCCTGGCAGCTGGGGACGATCCAGCTCGACTACAGCAACCCCGAGCGCTTCGACCTGACCTACGTGGGCGAAGACAACCTGCCGCACCGGCCGGTGGTGATCCACCGCGCGGTGTGCGGCTCGTTCGAGCGCTTCATCGCCATCCTGATCGAGCACTTCGCGGGGGCATTCCCGGTGTGGCTGTCGCCGGTGCAGGTGAAGGTGATCCCCATCAGCGACGAGCAGGCCGAGTCGGCGCGCGAGTACGGCCGGCAGCTCCGCGCCCGCGGCATCCGCGCCGAGGTGGACGACCGCAACGAGACGCTGAACTACCGCATCCGCGAGGCCGAGACGCAGAAGGTGCCGTACATGGCCGTGATCGGCGCGCGCGAGGTGGAGGGAGGCACGGCGGCGGTGCGCGTGCGCGGCGCCGGCCGAAAGCAGGAGGTGCTCGACCGCGCCGCCCTGGCCGACCGCATCGCCGAGCAGGTGCGCACCCGCACGCTGCAGATCGGCTTCGACACGACGGAGGCGGCGGAGACGTCGGAGACGTCGGAGACGTCGGAGGCCGCGAAGGCGGCGCAGTCCTGACCCGTCGCATCGGCGTGACGATGCGTTGAAGATCATCGAGCCCCTCTCCCGGATCCCGGGGGAGGGGCTCGGTGCGTTCGGGGGATGCATCCGGATCGCCGTCCCCGCGGCCCCCTCCCTGGCGCCCGGGGGCGCCTGTCCCTCCCCCCAAAACAGCCGGGGGGAGGGACGTGGGCTCGCTTCGCTCGCGGCTACTTCGTCGCGGCCGCGGCGGTGGTGCGAGGGCGCCGGCCACGTGGTGTCGGAATGGGCATGCGTGCTTTGCCGGCGCGATGCCGCGCCTACAGCCTCGCGCGGTTTGCGAGGCTTCTCGTTGTTGTTGCTGCGGCTTCAGCCGCCGGTGCGAAATCGGCGGCACCTCGAGCGTCGTCGGTGCCGCACCGATGCCGCGCCCACAGCCTCGCGCGGTTTGCGAGGCTTCCTGTAGTCGTAGCCCGCGGCTTCAGCCGCCTTTCGCGACGCCGGCCCCGCCGAGCGGAGTTCGGGGTACGGCGCCGGTGCGCGAGATCGGCGGCGCGGGACGAATCCCTTCGGCCCGGCGGACGCGCCCTTTCTTGTAAGCCCTTGCCACGGCTGCTATCTTCCTCGCTCCACCGTCACAACGACATTCCCGCGCCGGCCCCCGCGCCCGCCGCACTCCGTTCGCAGGTCATGGCAACTCCCCCCGCAAAGCTGAGAGAACAGGCGCGCGCCTACGAAGCGCGGGGCCAGTGGCGCGAGGCGATCACCGCCTACCGCGAGCTGCTGGAGGCGCCCGAGGGCGGCGACGTGGACATCGGCGGGTGGAACCGCGTGGGCGACCTGCACCTGCGGATCAACGAGACCGAGCAGGCGGTGCAGGCCTACGAGCAGGCCGTGAACGCCTACGTGGACGTCGGCCTCTACAACAACGCCATCGCCCTC
Source organism: Longimicrobium sp. (assembly GCA_036399995.1). Taxonomy (GTDB): domain Bacteria; phylum Gemmatimonadota; class Gemmatimonadetes; order Longimicrobiales; family Longimicrobiaceae; genus Longimicrobium. The sequence goes on from DASWMA010000263.1 coordinate 4,706, forward strand.
TGCCGCAAGATCCTGCGCCTGGTGCCCGGCCGCGCGCAGACCTATCTCCGTCTCGGCCAGATCAGCGCGGCCAAGGGCTTCTTCGCCGACGCGCGCCAGAACTTCCTCGAATACGCCGAGCGCATGCGCAAGGCGGGGAAGCTCGACGCCAGCTTCGCCGCGCTCAAGGAGTTCGCCGACCTCTCGCCCCACCCCGCCGACATCCGCCGCCTGCTGGCCGACCAGCTCCTGGCGCACGGGCGCAAGGACGAGGCGGTGGAGCAGCTGCGCATGCTGCTGGGGCTGGCGCTGGCCGGGGGTGACGGCGAGGGGGCCGAGACGATCCGCGGGCAGATCGTGAACGTCGACCCCCACGCCTCCACCGAGCCGCTGGTGCGCCAGCAGGCGGCCGCGGCCGAAGACCTGGGGTTCGAGACCGGCCACTACGGCCAGCACGACGCGGCCCCCGCCCCCGCCCCCGCCCCCGCGCCGCCGAAGCCCGCGCCGCCGGCCGAGAAGCCGAAGCCGGCTCCGCCCGCCCCCGCCGAGCCGCGCGTCGAGACCACCTCCGACGTCTTCGGCAGCGCCGACGACTACGGCAACGTCGAGATCGACGTGCAGCCGCTGGCGGGGCTGGAGCACACCTCGCTCGATCCGCCGCGCGAAGAGCCCGCGCGCCCCGCCGCGCCCCCGTCCCGCTCCGCCGCGCCGCATGCGGACGCCGAGGAGGAGGACCCGTACGCCGACCTCCCGCTGATCGGCTTCGACGACGAGCCGGCGCCGGTCCGCGCCCCCACGCCCACCCCCGCCTCCGCGCCGCGCGCGGCGGACCCGTCGCGCTTCGGCGAGGTGTCGCTGGACGAGGAGCCGGTGGATTTCGGGCCGGGGATGGGTGAAGACGAAGACGACGAGCCGCTCCCGCTGATCGACTTCGACGCCCCGCCGCAGGCGAAGCCCGCGCCCGCCGCCGCCGCTCCGCCGGCCCCGCCCGCCATCCCCGACCGGCTCGAGGAGCTGCGCGCCCGCGTGGCCGCCTCGCCGCACGACGTGTCGGCGCGCGAGGCGCTGGTCGAGTCGCTGCACGACCACGGGCTGGGGCACGAGGTGCCGGCGCTCCTCGACGAGCTGCACCGCACCCTGGCCCAGCGCGGGATGTACCGCGAGGCGGTGGGGCCGATCTCGCAGCTGATCCGCCTGCGCCCCGGCGACCCCGCGCTGCTGCAGAAGCGCGTGGAGTACGCCTTCCGTTCGGGCGACCGCGAAGAGCAGGTGGTGGCGTACCTGGCGCTGGGCCGCCACTTCGCCGCCGCGGGCGAGGGGCCCAAGAGCGAGGCCGTGTTCCGCCGCGTGCTGGAGCTGGACGGGCAGAACGAGGAGGCGCGCGCGGCCATCGCCTCGTCCGCCGGCGCGCACCCCGCGCCGGCCGCCGCCCCCGCGGCCCCCGCCACCCCGGCCCCGCCCGCGCCGCGCCGCGACGAGTACGTGGACCTGGGGGCGCTGATCCTGGGCGACGAGGGCGACCGCGAGCAGAGCACCCGCTTCGTGGTGGAAGAGCACGAGCCCACCGGCGACGAAGACCGCGACTTCGCCAACATGCTGGCGCACTTCCGCCAGAAGGTGGCCGAGAACATCGAGGTGGAAGACAGCGACAGCCACTACGACCTGGGGCTCGCCTTCAAGGAGATGGGGCTGATCGACGAGGCCATCGCCGAGTTCCAGGTGGCGCTGCGCGGCGGCGCCAGCCCGCTGGCCACGCTGGAGATGCTGGGTGCCTGCTTCGTGGAGAAGGGGCAGTACGCCGTGGCCTCGCGCGTGCTCGACCGGGCGCTGCGCGTGGCCGGCGCGTCGGACTCGGACCTGGTGGGCGTGCTGTACCAGCTGGGCCGCACCGAAGAGTCGCTGGGCCACCACCGGCAGGCCATCGACCTGTACGAGCGGGTGCTGTCGGTGGATATCCGCTTCCGCGACACCGCGCGCCGCATCGACACCCTGCGCGCGGCCACGCCACTTTGACACCCCGCCGGGCCGGGCTTAGGTTACCGGCCACCAGAACCCATATTTCCAAGCAGTCACCGCCCGCAGGCATGACGCTGCGCACCGCACCGATCCGGCTCGCCGACATCCACGCGCCCATCCGCGACCGTCTCGACGGCGTGGTGGACGAGATCCGCCGCATCGTGGTGAGCGACTTCGCCCCCGTGGACGAGGTCAACCACTACCTGATGAAGATCCGCGGGAAGCTCTTCCGCCCGGGGCTGGTGCTGCTGTGCGACCAGCTGGGCGGCCGCTCCAACCGCACCGCCGAGACGCTGGCCGCCATCATCGAGCTGGTGCACCTGGCCACGCTGGTGCACGACGACGCGGTGGACCATTCGGTGCTGCGCCGCGGGATGCCCACGGTGAACGCGATGTGGAGCCACCAGGTCGCCATCATCATGGGCGACTACCTGTACTCGCGCTCCATCACCGAGATCACGCGCCTGGGCGACCTGGAGCCGATCCGCGTGATCGCCGACGCGGCGAACGCCATGACGGTGGGCGAGATGCGGCAGCTGGTGAGCCACGACGCGCTTTCGTTCGGCGAGGGCGACTACTTCCGGCTGATCGACAGCAAGACGGCGTCGCTGATGAGCGCCGCGTGCGAGATGGGCGCGCTGACCGGCGCGCCCGAGCACCGCGACGCGCTGGCGCGCTACGGCACCGAGCTGGGCCGCGCCTTCCAGATCGCCGACGACCTGCTCGACTACACCGCCGACAGCGCGGTGACGGGGAAGCCCACCGGGCTGGACCTGCGCGAGCACAAGGTGACGCTCCCGCTGATCCACGCGCTGGGGCGGCTGAGCGCCGCCGAGCGCGCCGGCGTGGAGGCGTTCTTCCGCGACCCCGAGCCCACCGACGAGTCGATCCACGAGGTGATCGAGGTGGTCACGCGGCACGGCGGGCTCGACTACGCGCGCGAGCGTGCGCAGCAGGCGGCGCAGCGCGCGCACGAGGCGCTGGAGGGGCTTCCCGAGGGCCCGGCGCTCGACGCATTGCGCGACAGCATCGTCTACGCGGTGGAGCGGCGCCGGTAGCGGCACCGCATTTGCCGCAGGCGCGGCAGCAGCTAAGGGGTCGGGGATGTGAACGCGACCCGGTGACTTCACGGGGTGGGGAGGATAGATGAACGCGACGCGGCGGCGGATGGGAAGGCTCCTGGTGGTGGTGCTGATCGGACTTTTGCTGGGGGCGCTGCTGTCGGAGCTGGCCGTGCGCTTCATGCCCGAGAGCTCGGCGCGCACCTTCTTCACCACCTCGGTGGCGGCCGCCTTCGGCCCGCTGGTGGTGGACCTGGTGGCGGTGGGCTTCACCATCGGGCCCCTGGTGATCCGCCTCGACTTCCTGAGCGTGCTGGGGGTGCTGGTGGTGGCCCTGGCCGCGCGGACCTGGCTGTAGCTTCCGCCCAGGAGACGTGGGAGAGGACGCACCCGCATGGCGGGTGCGTCCTCTTGCCATTGCTGCTACCGTCCCTCGCACATCCGCGAGACGCACGCGTCCGCCGCGCCCACGATCCATGTGAGCGCTGGCGCGCGCTGGGAGTCGAAGCGGGCACTCCCCGCATCCCGGGATCCTCCCGCCGCACTGGCGTTTTACCGCCATCTCTCTGTGTGTTCTACCGTTCCGATGTGTGTTCGGCCAGCCAGCGCCCCAGGTCTGTCCGCTACTTCCCAGTGGGATACCGTGGCAGCGGATCACCCGGCCCGTCTTCTGCATGAACTGATACACCAAGGCGGAGCAGAAACACTGGCGTGCAGGCTCGTTCCGGTGCATCTTTATCCCTACCGCCGAATGCTCTTCCCCCCTCCGGTACGGGGGGAGTCACGATGTCTCCCACTCCACTGAAGTCGAAAATGAAACGATCCGGCTTCCGTATACTGGTGCTGACCGCGGTGTTGGGCGCCGCCGTCGGCGGCTGCAGCGACAGCGTGGCCCCCGAGGCCGGCGGCCGCGAGGCCCGCGGGGCGCTGCTGGGCGGGCTGCTGGAGGTGAACCTGCTGCAGCGGCTGGTCGCGCTGGACCGCAGCTACAGCGCGAGCGCCACCATCGGCACGGCGGGCGGTGTCATCCGCATCCACGAGGCGGGGCTCACCGTGACCTTCCCGGCCGGCGCGGTGTCGCAGCCGGTGACGATCCGCGCCACGGCGCTGCCGGGCCGCAACGTGGCCTACACCTTCGAGCCGCACGGGCTGGTGTTCCAGCAGCGCCCCGTGATCACGCAGGACCTGGGTGTGACCGAGGTGGTGCGCAGGCTGCTGGGCCCGCAGCTCGAAGGCGTGTACTTCGCCGACGAGTCGCAGATCGCCGCCGGCACCGCCACCGTCCAGGAAGCACTCCCCGCGACCGTGGACCTGCTCCGGATGCGGATGAGCTTCCCCATCTCGCACTTCTCGGGGTACGCCGCGTCCACCAGCCGCCGCGGCGGCGGCTACATCACCTCGTCGGGAACCCGGATCGCCCCCGGCGGCGTGCGCTGACTCAACGCCGCGGCGTCGCCCGTCGCATCCTATCTGCAGAACACTTGCGTCTCCATTGGACCCGCGGGAACTTCGTTCGCGAAGTTCCCGCTCTCGCTTCCTGTCATTCCACTTGATGAACCACGGGTACACGGCGCTGCCGGAGCTGCAGCGCCTGATCGACGCGGGCGAGGCCGCCGAGCGTGAAGGCCAGAAACAGCGCGCACGCTCTCTGTACGAGCAGGCGCTATACGCGCTGCGCGAGCCGGGGCAGGCGCCGCTTGCCGGCGCGCTGCTGCGCTGGTGCGCGCGCAGCCACCTGGAAGAAGGGAACGCGGATGCGGCGGCCGAGATCGCGGCCGCAGCGCTGCGGGTGTCGGAACTCGCCGAGGACCGGGCGGGCGTGGCCCACGCCAACAACGTGCTGGGCAACTGCGACTTCGAGCGCGGTGATATGGAGGGTGCGGAGGCGCTGTACACGCTTGCCCGCTCCCAGGCACGCGCGGCTGGCGACAACCTGCTGGTGGCCATGGCCGAGCAGAACGCCGGGATCGTTGCGAACATCCGCGGCGACTACCGGCTGGCGATGAAGCGCTACCGCGCCAGCCTGGCCGGGCACCGCGCGCTGGGGCGCAGCGCCTACGTGGCGCACGCGCTGAACAACGTGGGAATGCTGTGCACCGACCTGCGCCGCTGGAGGGCGGCAGAGCGCGCCTTCGGTGAGGCGATGGAGGTGTGCGCCGAGGTGGGGGATACGGTGACTCTCGCGCGGGTCGCGGGGAACCGCATCGAGCCGTGGATCGCACAGCGCCGCTGGCGCCAGGCGCGCGAGGCCTGCTACGAGGCGCTGCGGATGGCCGAGGCGGCGGGCGAGACCTCCACCATGGGCGAGGTCCAGAAGCACCTGGGGGTGATCGCCCGCGAGACCGGCGACCACGCGGCGGCGGCCCGCCACCTGGCGGCCGCCGAGCGCATCGCCGAGGAGCGCGGCGACGTGGTGCTGCAGGCCGAGACGGCGCGCGAGCAGGCGCGGCTGCACTGGGAGGGGCACCACCACCGCGAGACGCTGCAGGCGCTGAACCGCGCGCACCGCCTGTTCTCGCGGCTGCAGGCGCGGCGCGACCTGGCCGACGTGGACGAGCAGATCCGCGGGCTGGAGTCGCTGTTCCTGAACATCGTGGAGCAGTGGGGGCAGTCGATCGAATCG
>DASWMA010000264.1:0-13401 GCA_036399995.1 Longimicrobium sp.
GCGGCCGGCGGCGCGCCCCAGCCCGGGGGTGACCACGGTCTCCAGCCGCTCGCGCAGCCGCCGCGACAGGAGCGGGCTCCCGCCGCCGGTGCTGAACGCCACCACCACGTCGTCGCGGCGCAGCGTGGCGGGGACGTGGAAGGTCGACCCTTCCCCGTCGTCAGCCACGTTCACCAGCGCGCCGCCGGCCTCGGCCTCGCTCGCCACCTTGCCGTTCACGTCGGCCGAATTCGTCGCCGCGAACACCAGCCGGTACCCCCGCGCGTCGCCCGCGGCGTACGGGCGCGCCTGCCACGCCAGCCCGTGCTGGTCGATCAGCCGCTCCAGCTCGGGGCGCACCTCGGGGGCGATCAGGTCGGGGCGGCCGCGGGCGTCCAGCACCCCGCGCACCTTGCGCAGCGCCACCTCGCCCCCGCCCACCACCAGGACGGGGAAACGGGAAAGGTCGAGGAGCACGGGGTAGCGGCCGCTCACAGGAACGCCCCCGTCGCCCGCTCGCCGATCCGCAGCACCACGTAGCCGGCGACCACCAGGGCGAAGCCGACCACGCTGGCGAGCGCCGCCCGCCGCGCCGGCCGTCCCCCGCCGGCGCGCGCCGCCAGCGCGCTGGCGAACACCAGCCAGCTCAGGATTCCCAGCACCACCTTGGGGTTCCCGGGCGACATCGGCGGCCCGAAGCGCTCCGACCACGCCCAGCCGACGAGCAGGGCGAGCGTCAGGAAGCTCATCCCCGCGATCAGCGCCCCGCGGACGATGCGGTCCAGCGTGTCGAGCGGGGGGAAGAAGCGGAAGATGGCGCCGAAGTGCTTGCTCTTGAGCTCGCGGAACTGGATCAGGTACATCAGCCCCGCGGCGAAGGCCACCGTGAGCCCCGCGTAGCCGACGAAGGCGAGGACTACGTGGAAGACGAACCACGGCCCCTGGAACGCCATCTCCTGCCGCGACGGCTGCACCCCCACGATCTCGGCCACGGCGGCCACGGCGGCGGCCACGGGGACCAGCACGAGCCCGACGGGCCCCGTCCGCCCCAGCGTGGCCAGCCCCAGCGAGCCGGCGGCGATCAGCAGGGCGAAGACGGAGAGCGAGGGCCCCAGCCCCACCAGCGGCAGCTCGCCGAACTCGCGCGTGTAGACGACCAGCTCGGCCACGTGCACCAGGATGGCGGCGCCCAGCACCGAGGCGGCCACGGCCGGAAGGCGGCGGTGGCTGCGCGCCATCGATACGCCCAGCAGGGCGGCCGACAGCGCGTAGAGCGCGAGCGCGACGAGGTGCAGGGAAGCGGTGGTCATGGCGCGTGGAAAATGCGATGCGGAGCGGCTTTACGGAAGGGCGAAACGGCCGGTTCGCGCCGAACGGTCGTTCGACTCGTGCGCTCTTAACTGCAATCTCACGCAAAGCAGCAGAGAAGCAGAGACGGACGGATGCCGTTCCGCCGTTCTCTGCTCCTCTGCTGCTCTGCGTGAGCCATCAGCTGTCTCCGGGAAACGAAAGGGCGGCGAAGCACCGCTCGTGCTCCGCCGCCCTTCGTCGTTCGCATCAGGCGACGACCCTGGCCGAGGGGTCGGCGTACACGGTGTAGGCCAGCCAAGTCGGGTCGCCGTCGTCGCGCACCGCCTGCCGGGCGTGCAGCGCCGCGGCGCCGAAGGTCTCTCCCGCCAGCAGCCGGTCGTAGAGCGCGGTGGCGAAGGCGCTGGCCGAGTCGTCGTACACCGACCAGTACGCCCCCACGAACGCGGCCGCCCCCGCCCCCACGAACCGCCGCGCGAAGCCGCCCACGTCCACCAGCGACTGCGCGCCGCGTCCCACCTGGCAGGCGTTGAGGAAGACCAGCGGGGCCGACCTGCCCAGGTTGCGCAGCCGCCCGCTGATGGCCTCGGGGGTGAACCGGTCTCCCCGCTCCAGGAGAAGGGCCGACCGGTCGGGGTTGGCGTCGCGGAAGGTGCCGTGCCCGCTGAAGTGCACGCCGTCGTAGGTTCCGCCCGCCAGCGCCTGGTGCACCTCCAGTGCCGTGGCCGGCACCTCGGTCACCGCCGCGCCGCGCGCGCCCAGCCCCGCGAAGTACGCGCGCTCGGCGGCCACGGCGGACAGGTCGGAATCGCGCGGGGCCACCAGCGCCAAGTTGCGCAGGGTGAGCCGCGGGCGCAGCGGCACGCCGGCCATCCACCGCGTGACCTGGAAGCGCGCGCACAGGAAGTCGTCTTCCCGCACCTCGCCCTCTTCCTCGCCGGTCAGGCGGCACAGCTCCCAGGGGATCCACGGCTCGTCGGAGCACACCTGGATGGTGCGGATGCGGTGGCGCAGCCGCCACAGCACCTCGCGCAGCGCGGGGGGCACCAGCGTCTCGAAGAGCCAGGCCCCCTTCGCCTCCAGCGCCAGCGCCGTCTCGCGCGGGTGCGCGGCCCCGCGCTCCCCCGCCTCCTCGATCTCGCGGAAGAAGTCGCTGAAGAAGGCCAGCGGCTCCAGCGCCAGCGCCACCGGCCCGAAGCGCCGCTGGAACAACCCCAGCTCCGGGTCGTGCGCGTGCACCAGCAGCTCCAGCACGGGGCGTCCGTCCTCGCGGCGCTCCATCACCAGCACCGACACGTCGGGTGCGCCGCCGGCGGCCGCGGGCGCCTCCAGCGCGGCCACCGCCTCGACCCGCGCGCCGGACCCCGCCCCCGCACCCACCCGCGCGCGCAGCGTGAGCACCGCGCGCGAGCGCCCGTCCTGGAAGGCGAACACGCGCACCCTGGCCGGGCCCTCGGCCACCGCGCGCAGGCGGAAGCGCAGGGTGTCCATCGCGTCGCCGGCGGGGTCCAGCTCGCCCTCGTCGCGCCCCTCCACCACGAAGCCGGCGCCCGGCTCCACCAGCACGTTCACCGGCCGCGCCATGTCCAGCTCGATCGGCGCCGAAGCGGAGCTTCCCTCGTCGTCGCCCAGCCACGCCAGGAGCGACGCCGTCTCTCCCAGCCGCACCTGCTCGGGAAACGAGGCGCAGAACCGCGTCGCTTCGCCGCTGTCGCTGCCGCCGTGCACGGCCGACTCCATCGCGTGTCCGCCCGCCGGGTCGCCGCGGAGGATGCCGGCGCGGCGTGGAGAGCCGAAGCCGGTGGAGAGCACGCAGACGCCCGCCAGCAGCCCGTCTTCCAGCACCACCCAGCGGTCGGCGTCCGGCTCGCGGTCGCCCGTCTCCACGGCGGGTGCCGGCTCGATCCCCGCCGCCTCCGCCGCCGGGCCGAGCCGTGCGTCGCCCCCGGCGGCACCGAGCATCCGCTCCACCTCGAGGGCGGTGCACACGAGGTACGCCGCGCCCTCCTTCTCCGCCGCGACCACCACGTACGCCGGCCCCAGGCCCTCCAGCAGCGCGACGGCCTCGCGGAGGGAAAGGTGGGGGGGGAGAACCACGAACTCCTGCGACACGGTGGCGGGCGCGGGCATCGGCCGACGGGGGCGGGGGTGGGCACGCGGGTGGCGCCGAGGCGGCGGGCGGAAACGCGCCGCGGTCGCGCGGAACCGGTGAGCTACGCCGGCGGGAGATCCGTTGCCGGCGCTTCGATCTTCAGCAGGACGCAGGAGGTGGGGAGCCCGGGAGAACGGCGGCCCCGGGGTTGCTCGCACCGTGAACCTGCGCCGGTGGCACCTCGCCTTTGCGTGGAGATGCACCGGCGCCGGGAGACGTGGGATCCCCCGGCGCCGGAGACCCTCAGGAGCACGATGGGAGGCTGGCTCCCGAGGTTGTGAACGTGACGGTGCAGCCGGGGTTGATGGTGACGGGCGATCCCCCGCCCATGGGTTGAACCGTGAGGCTCGCGGCGCTTGTCGACGAGACTTTCACGGTCGTGCTCCCCGTCTCCACCGTCACAGCGAACGAGGGCGAGTTGGCGGCGAGCGTGCGTGTGCGGTCCGATGCCGCCCCGGCGGGAATGTAGTTGGTGGTCACCCTCACGCCGGTGGCCGTGAGGCCCTGTCCGGTGGGCGAGACCGAGATGGTGCCGGCGAAAAGCTTGATCGTGATCATCTCTCCGCCGGGGAAGACGCTGTCCGCCGCGTTGAGGAACGTGAGCGTGTTTCCCCCGGCGACGCACGCGTCGTTGCTGGGCCCTACGCCGGGGCCGGAGCTGAACCCCAGGCACGCCCTTTGGGCCGCCCCGGGCCGTGCCTGGAGCACCGCCAGCACCAGGGCCGCGGCGAGGATGAGAACCCTGCGGAGGAGCATTGAACGGGATTGCATGAATGCCTCGCGAAAAAAGGTGAGAGGGCCCCGTGGATGTGAAGCGGACGACGAGCCCGGATCGCCCGTGCCCTGGGCCTGCTCATGCGCCGCGCGCCGGCTACGTGAGCCGGGTGCGCACCGCCGGGAGCGCCCGGCGGTGCGGTCCCGGCGGGGGCTAGGGACAGCTCGTGGGATAGTTCGTGATCTGCAGCACCCCCAGGATGTTGATCGTATTCTGGTCGTAGTACGTGGGCGTGGGCGCCGGGTTTTGATTTGGAGACGTGTAGATCACCTGGCAGCCGGGGTTCAGGGCAGGTGAGCCCATGCTCCCGGACAGGAGCGCCACCGACGTCCCCCACTGGAATGCGATGACGAGGTAGGTGGGCAACGTGCTGTTCCCGCCGCCGGAGGACCGGATCACTGGCCCCTGGCCCGAGGAGGCCCCCGCGGGCACGTAGCTCGTCGAGACCTTCACCGGCGGCACCGTGGTGTTGGGCTTCTGGGAACCCGGGGGGGAAATCAGCACCCATCCACCCGTAAGATAGATGGACTGCGAGCTCATGAAGATGCACCCGGTCGCCGACGCGAACTGCGCGTTCCACTGTCCGATCTGCTGCGTGCCGTTGGGGATCGCAACGGGATTGGTGCACTGCTGTGCCGCGGCGGGATCCGGGGTGAGCAGCGCCACTCCCAGCGTGAGCGTGACGAGCGAGAGGGCGCGGAGCGGGATGAAGCAGGATCTCATGATGTCCTTTGCCTGTGAATGAAGGGGCGCTTGGAGAGCGTGACGTCTGGAGACCGGGCCCCCTGCGGCCTCCGGCTGCATGCGATCCCTCCGTCACGCCCGATCGTCCCGCCCGGACGCGCGGTGGAACCCGGCTCGGCGTGCGCCGGGGTCGCCGGCTCACCCGTCTTCGACCGACCGCGGGAGTCAGAACCCGGTCCTGCGCCGGATGAGCCAGACCAGCGCGAAGCACAGGAACAGCGCCGCCAGCTGCGACCACACGTTCAGCAGCAGCCCCAGCCCTGACGCCGTCGCCAGGGCGCACGCCAGGTACAGCGCCGCCGCCGCGGGAAGCACGGCGGCCCGCCACCACCCGCGGCGGCCGCGCGAGAGGAGGAGGGCGATCGCCGCGCCCACCCCGCCCGTGAGCACCGCCACCAGGAGCTGGCCCCACCCCTCCAGCGGCCGCAGGGTGGCGCCGCGCAGCACCGAGTTCACCGCGTCCACCTGCAGCTGCTCGCCGTAGCGGGTCTCGTGGCCCAGCCGGAAGATCTGGTGCACGTCGCTGGGCGTTTCGCGCCCCACGATCGCGATCTTCCCCCGTGCCCGCGCGGCCGTGCGCGCCCCGCCCGGCCCCAGCAGGGCCTCGTAGGGAAGGAGGTGGCGCGGCGACGTGAACACCCGGCCGGGCGAGTGGGTGATGATGGCGCTGGCCACCGTGCTGCGCGCGCTGAGCGCCGGGCAGGCGGCGGTCCGCTGCCCCGTCTCGGGCCGCCAGAAGCGCAGGGTGCGCGTCTCCGCCCCGTCGCTGAACACGACCCGCCCCCGCTCGGTGTCGACCCCCGCCAGCCGGTCGCCACGGAACGCGGCCACCACGGCGGTGGCGAAGGCGGGCACCGCCGTCTCGGCGGGCGCGGCCCCGCCGAACGACACCAGCGGGAGGATGCGCGACGTTCCCGTCCCGTCCACCCCCACGCACAGCGCCCCGAATTCGACCTGGGCCTCCAGCAGCGCGGGGGCGGTGCGGGGCTGGTCGCCGTTCCACTCCAAAAAGCCGAACACCACCCGCGTGCCGCGCCGCCGCGCGTCGCGGACCGCGCGGGCCAGCGCGGTGTCGCCGTCGGAGGGGGCGGAGAAGTACATCGCCATCCCCACCACCTTCGCGCCCCCCTGCGACAGGGCGTCGATCACGTGCGCGTGGTCGGTCCGCCAGGCGGCGATGGTGGCGGGGTCGAAGCCGCGGCCGCGCGCCGCCTCGGTGCGCGCGGTCACGGGCACGCGCAGGATCCGCCCGTCCAGCGGGTCGCCGGGGGTAAGCCCCTCGAGCCACCCGGCATAGGCCTCCACGTTCAGCGCGGGCGGCAGCGCCTCGAAGGGGAGCACGGCCGCCAGCGCGGTGACCCCCGCGGCCACGCTGAGCACCACCGCCGCCGCCACGGCGCGCAGCCGCAGCCGGTTGCGCACGTTGGCCAGCTCGCGCAGCTCGCGCCCCAGCCGCTCGCGCGTGCGCTCCGAGTCGGGCGCGCTCCGCAGCGACTGGATGTTGCGCCGGTGCTCGCGCTCGGCCTCGCGCTCGCCCTCGGCCCGCTCGCGCGAAACGGGGATCTCGGCCAGCGTGCTGCCGGTGGTGGGCGTGAACAGGTAGCCGCTGGTGCGCATGTACAGCACCGGCGCGCCCCACGCGCGGCTCTCGGGAAAGTCCTGCCGCAGCACCCGCCGCGCCTCGGTGAGCGCCACCTCCACCCGCCCGCGCGACGCGCCGCGGAACAGGCAGCCGTAGAACGCCTCGGCAAAGGTCAGCGCCTCGCCGTCGCGCACCGGGTACTGCATGGCCACCACGGCGGGCACCCCCGCCTTCACCAGCGCCGGCGCCAGCCCCGCGAAGGGGCGCAGCTCCGACACGGTGGCGCCCTGGCAGGCGTTCAGCACCACCAGCTTCACGTCGTCGCCGTCCTCGAAGAGCGCCGACAGCCACTCCGGGCTCACGCCGTCGGGCGAGCCATCCTCGCCGTCGAGGAACAGGAAGGCCTGGCCGTCGTCGTGCTGCCCGTGGCCGGCGTAGCACACGATCTGGAAGGGCTGTTCGCCCAGCTCGGGCACGCCACCGCGCAGCGCAGCGCGCAGGCGGGCGCGGGTGGCGCGGCGCTCCAGGAAGCGCACCTCGGCCGCGTCGGCGCGCACCAGCGGCTGCAGGGCGCGCTGCAGCACCGATTTTTCGCGGGCCAGGTCCAGCGGCGTGTCGCCGCGCGCGGCGTTCTCGGGAAGCACCACCAGCACCCGCACCGGAAGCTGCACCTCGAGCCCCAGGTTGGGCCGCGCATCGCGGAGGTAGCGCACCACGGGGGTCAGGCGCGACGCGGCCAGGAAGCGCTGGTCGCCGGGAAGGTAGAGGAACTCCCAGGGGATGGCCGCCAGCGACGGCGCGCCGTCCAGGTCCAGCCGGATCCGCACGCCGCCGCCCGCGTGCTCCCGCGCGTCGCGGATGCAGCGGTCGAGCTGCGCGCCCACCGGGCCGTGGCCCAGCAGCCCGTCGTACAGCGCCAGCCCCACCTCGCGCTGGGCGGCCGCGCCCGCCTGCTCGCCGCCGGGGCCTTCCAGCTGCCGGGCCGCGTGCGCCACCTGGTCCAGGGCCAGGGGAACCGTCTCGCGGCGCTGCCCGTGGGCCGAGCCGCAGCGCGCCAGCCGCTCGTAGCCGGCGCCGCCGGCGGTGGGTACCAGCACGAGGTCCAGGTCGTGGTATTCCACTGCCGACTCCTGGATGCAGCGTGGGGGAGCCCCCCGGCAGGCCGGCGGGCAGGCACGGAAAGCGGAGAACCCGGTGGTCGATCGGGAGCCCGAGGGGTGGAACGTGTGCGCGAGTGGGGCTTCGGAGTGTGAAAGTGAGGACGATGAAGCCGGCTACACGACGAAGCGACCGGACGGACCCGCGGCTGCGGCCCGTCGGGGGACGCCGCTCGCGCACATTGTTTAGCTCATCGATTGGAAAAGTGCTGAATCGGCAAGGTAAAGAGCTGGTGTCCGCTGTCAAGGAACTTCTCGGCCGAACCCGGCATACGGCCCGTCGCGGCTCCAGAGGGGTGCGACGGACGTCCCCTGCCGCGTGATCGCGCCGCCGGCCGCGCGATCCGCGCATGGCCGAAATGCAGAGGGGCGGCGAAGCACCCGTCGTGCTCCGCCGCCCCTCGTCCGTCCCATCCGCAAGCCGCCGTCAGGGCATCTTGGCCACGCGGCGGACGGGCTGGCCCACGGCGATGGCGGGCTGCTCCAGGCTGGTGATGCGCGCGGTGGAGGTGCGCTGCGTCACCTTCACCACCTGCATCCGGCCCACGTGCACCTCGGGTCGCGTGCCCCAGTCGGCGCGCTGGCGCGGGAGGAACACCTCGAACACGTCGCCCTCCTTCACCCCCGCCTGCCGGCCCACGTCCAGCACGGCCAGCTCTTCCACGGCCTGCAGCGCGTGCGCCCGCTGGAAGCCCACCAGCCGGCCCTGCAGGTCGGCCGAGGCGGCGGGGCGCACGTTGTTGGGCACGGGGAAGGCGGGCGCGGGCATCACCAGGTCGCCCGGGCCGATCGGGTCGAACATGCGGATCACCACCACGGTGGCGGTGCCGCCGTCCACGTTGGCCACGGTGCCCAGCCCGCGCGGGGTGAACAGGCGGCCGTACGGCTGCATCAGCCGCTCGGGGCGGATGAACTGCACCCGGTCGCCGATGCGGAACGCCGGCATCCCCGAGTCGGTGGAGACCAGCACCTTGTCGTAGATCTGCACGGCGGGCGCGCGGTCGAGCGGCACCACGGTGTGCGACAGGATCTCGCGCATCCGCCCCTGCGGCCGCACCTCGGCCTCGGGCACCACGAAGCCGGCGCGGTAGAAGTCGCCGCTGCGCACCACGGGGAAGTTGCCGGTCCCGGCGGGGAGCACGGTCAGCCGGTCGCGCGGGGAATCGCGCGGGCCGCGGTAGAACACGGTGCGCTCGGGATCGGTTGGGCCCGCCGCAGCCGCGGCCCCCGGCAGCACCAGCCGCTCGTTGGGGTAGATGCGGGCCGGGTCGCGCACCACGTCGGTGTTCAGGCGGAAGATCTCGGGCCACAGGAACGGGTCGGCCATGTACTGGCGGGCCAGGTCCCACAGCGTGTCGCCGGGGCGAACCACGTGCACGCGCCCCTCGGGCACGGTGTCCTGCTGTGCGGCGAGCGGGGCCACGGCGGCCAGGGTGGCGGCAACGGCGAGTGCGGCTTTCTTCACGAGTCCTCGCTGCGTGCGATGGGCGGAGCCGGATGGTTCACGAGCAGGCGCAATCGGTCGGCTCCACGGGCACAGGCGGAGCGGCCGGGTTGCGGGGAACGTGGGGTAATGCTGGGGAGATGGCAGTATGGTAATCCGTGTGCGTGACACACGTCAAGACGCATGGCGCACGGACCGCGCGGCACCCGCGGCCCGAACCTCCGGCTGCGGCCTCACATCCAGCCCGAATGGCGCATGGGCACGCGAGCGCCGTGCCGGTCCGCGCGGTTTCGCGATCATGCCTCGTATTGCAGTGTGACGAAAGCGTTTACGGCGTTTGTGGTACGATACGGATCGGTGGATGGAGCCATACCGCCGTTCACGATCCGGAAATGATTGCGCCGTCTTTGCATCCGATCCCCTCGCGCGGCGCCGAGGTTGACGTGCCGATCGAAGACTGCTGGGTGTCACACGGAGGAAACGGAGGAAACGGAGAACTTCAGCGCAGTTCCTCCGTTGCCTCCGTTTCCTCCGTGTGACCCGTCAGCAATGCTGGTGGAGCGACAAATCCTGCGGATCGGGGATCAGACCGCCGCCACCTGCCCGCCGTCGGGCTCGATCAGCTCGGGGCCGTCGAAGACCGGGCGGTTGACGGCGGTGGAGACGGCGTAGCTGCGCAGCAGGCCGTCGGGCGCGGGGCGCATCAGCGCGGCCAGGTCGGCGGCGGGGGTGCCGGCGTCGAGCCACGCGTCACGGTCGCCGGGCGCCACGATCACCGGCATGCGGTCGTGGATCCCCGCCACGTCCTGGCTGGGCGTGGTGGTGACGATGGTGAAGGTGAGCACCGGCTCCGCGTCCTTCTGCGGGCGCCAGATCTCCCACAGCCCCGCAAAGGTGAGCGGCGCGCCGTCGGCGGAATGGATCCACTGCGGCACCTTCACCTTCCCCACCTTCTGCCACTCGTAGAAGCCGCTGGCGGGCACCAGGCAGCGCCGGCGCTGGAAGGCGGCGCGGTACGCCGGCTTGTTCTCGAGCACCGATTCGGCGCGCGCGTTGATCATCTTGTTGCCGATCGACGCGTCCTTCGCCCAGCTGGGGATCAGCCCCCAGCGGAACACGTCGAGCACGCGCTCCCCGTCCTGGCGCAGCAGGATCGGCACGTGCTGCGTGGGCGCGATGTTGAAGCGCGGCAGCTTCGGCTCCTCGCACCGCCACGCCGCCTCGAACGCCGCCGCCAGCTCCGCGCTGCTCGCCTTCTGCCCGAATCGTCCGCACATCGTCGCACTCCCGGTACCCACGGTGGCCTGAGAGAATCGATGGATAATCTATGCGGATCCGCTGCGTCGGACAGGTGCTTCGAACTGCGTGGGCGGCTTCGCCGCGAGCATCGGAGGGAAGGGAGTCAGGGGGGAGAAACGCGATGAAGTTCTCCCCCTGACTCCCTTCCCTCCGATGCTCTGCGTTCATGGGGTTCGACAGCCTGCGCCCGGGCTGATGCCCGCAGGGTGAGAGTACCCGCGGCGATCGACGTCTGAATGCTGTACACCGGCAAGATTCCGGTCGCGTCCGGCAGGCGTCGCGAGGACGTCTCAACACCAGAAATCCGCGCCGTTCCTGGTCTTCCGCGGCACGGCGCATCCGGCACGGACCTTGTCTGATGCACGCGGACGAGGAACGTCCTGCGCCACCCGCCACGCATCTCATCCAACCATCATGCCGACCGCATCGCTGGCTCTCGAGAGGCTGCTCCCCGGCTTCGACCGGACCCCGACCACCCGCCGTCGCGCCGCGCCGGCCGCGCTTCCCGCCGACAATGATCTGGCCCGCCGCCGGGCGATCTGGCTGGTGAACATGGTCGCCACCGCCGTGATCGCCGCGCTGCTCACGGTCACCCTGGTCCCCGCCGCGTCGCAGGCGACCCGTGCGATCTCCGTCCCCTCGGCGTCGGGGTGGATGGTGGCGCTGGCGATGACCGGCGCCGTGGCGCTGGCCGCGGGGCGGTACGCGTGGCTGCTGCACGCGCAGGTCACCCTGCTGCGCCGCGACCTGGCCGCCGCGCGCGAGACCGAGCGCTGGCACCGCGCGGTGGTGAACGAGGTGGTGGACGGCGTGCTGGTGGCCAGCCCCGAGGGGAGGCTGGTGGAGGTGAACCAGGCGGCGTGCGTGCTGCTGGGCCGCACCCGCGACACGCTCGACGGCCAGCGCCTGTGGGACCTGATCCCCATCGACGACCGCCTGATCGCGCTGCGCCGCCACGAGCCGCTGGGCACCTCGGGCGGCGGCCTGCGCCGGCTGATCCGCCCCGACGGCTCGGTGGTGCTGGCCGACGTGAGCTGGTCGGCGCTCCCCGACGGCCGCGTGATCTACCTCGCGCGGGAGTGGGCGGGACGGCGGTGACTGCGGTGCTGGGTGTAAGTGCTAGGTGCTAGGTGCTAAGTGCTAGGGGGTGAGTGCCAGGTGCTGAGTGCTGAAGGCGGGTTGGACGGCGGTGTCGACGGGCTTTATTGACGGTTGTCCTCGGAGAAAGATGCCCGCCGGCGAAATGGATCGCCGGCGGGCATTCTCGTATGCGGCACGGATCTACACAGGCGGCTGAAGCCGCAAGCTACAACTACGGAAAGCCTCCCAAACTGCGGGAGGCTTCAACTGCTGGGGGAGAGTCGATCCTCCCACCCCTGCCCCCGTGCACCATCATCGCGGCCGATGCCAAGCCAGTAGTCCGCGAAGGCGGCGCGAAGGCGGACTTCGTGTAGTTGTTGCAGCGAGGCGGCTGTGAAAGTGTCAGCACGCCCTGTAAAAGCTTGCACCGCGCTACCTTACGTCTGTGCTGGCTCCCAGCTTGGGAAGCGGTGGTGTCAAACGTCGGGTGCCAAGGAGCTTTAGGCTCTCCTGCGCGCCGTGTGGAGCGTTTCCATCGCCTCCGCCAGCTCCCCGAACGGCACTTCGTCGTAGACTGCCCGAAGCATCGCATGCGTGGTGCCGGTAAGCTGCTCCTGCACCTTCGCGGGAAGGCGCGCGAAACTCGCGTGTGCGAATCCCTGCGCGCGCTTGCACCGAGGGGCGCTGCGTCGTCACCGGCCAGCCGGCCACCACCGACGTGGTGTTCGCCAAGGCGTACTGACGCTCGTCCTGCGAATGACGATGCGAGCCCGGCGGCCGTTCTGGCTACGGGGCTCGTTCTCGTTCCGGGCACTGTCGGACTTCAACTGCTTCGACGACGGGAGGTTGAGGGTGTCCCTCCGCTGCGCTCCGGGCCGGGCGCGCAGCAGGCAACGATACCGCCGTTGCCAACTGTGTCGAACCCTCACACGGCCCGCTTCGGTGCGACCGACGTGCACCACGACCGGGGTCCCGGCGGATTCCCCCGCCGGGGTCTCGCCCCTTCGGGCGCGCATCCCTCACGCAGGAGGCGCTTGACGCGCCTACAGGCCGGATTGAGGGGGGCCGGGATGGCCGCCGGGGGTGATCCAGGCGCGCTCCAGCCCGCCGATCACCTCCTCCAGCGCGTCCAGCGACAGCTCCGAGGCGTCGTCGGCGCGGGAGCGCGCCTCCGGGACGTCGCGCCGCGGCGGGTCGGCGAAGCGCTCGCGCTCCGGCGGGGGCGGGCCGTCCGCGCGCCTCACCACGGATCCCCCTCCGGATCGCCACCTTCGCCGCCCGCCGCCTGGTCCAGCTCGTCGTCGTCCAGCTCGCCCCCGGGGCGGCGCGGGTCGGGGAGGACGATCAGCGCGTCCACGTCCGCCGGCTTCTCGACGAAGCGGACGCGGTACCCCGGCGGGAGCGACACGCCGAACGCGTCGCGGAGCGCCGGGCCGGGATCGGCCAGGAGGGCGGCCCGGAACGCGGCGTCCTCCTCCGCCCGCTCGAGGACCCGGTCAAGCATCGGATGGGAGTGGGGATCGGCCATGGATGTCCGCGGGTGTGGGGTCGCCGGCCGCCGGGGGGCGACGCCGGGAGCCGGCGGAACGTGGCACATCGCCCCCATCCTCCTCCCTTCCGCAAAAGCGGCGCACTAGAGGCGCGGCGCTATCCTGTAGAGGCCGGGCGCGCAGGGAACACACCCGCCGCCGCCCGGCCGCGCACCGGGTGCGGGGTGGCCAGGAGGTACGCCTTGGCGTGGAGCGGGCGGCCGGGCTCGAACACCAGCTTCACGCAGTTGACCCGCCGTTCGACCCGGCTCGGCCACAACTCGTGCGGGAGCGTGCGGAGCTCGGCCCCGGGCCACCGCGGAAGGGCCTCGCGCCGCGCGGGAGTGCAGAG